>JBAXUJ010000001.1:0-36461 GCA_037129735.1 Opitutia bacterium
GATACGCGCGGAATGATAAAAAGTTAGTTTTATTAATGTATTTTTCTTTAATCAAAAATCTTGGGCCGAGTTGGTTGGCTCAACGCGTCTGGTTTAAAGTCGAAAATAAACTCGGCTTGCTAGAAAAAAGAATGCCCAAGCAATCTTGGGCAAGTCTGCTGCCTGCCTCCGTATCACAATCAGCGAAGGTATGGAGAAATAAAACTCCCTCTTTGCCTATCGCTCTTATTTCCCGTGAGGAACTTGCCCCATGGTGCGAAAGTTACGCTGTCGCTAATGGACACTCTCCGGTGGCCGAAGCCCGTGGTTTGGCGCAAGGAAAGATTCGGATATTTAATCACCGTTTTTTTGATTTGGGATTTCCGCTAAACTGGAATCGCAATGTTTTGAGCGGCCGACGTTTGGACTCCACTGCCCACTGGTCAAAAATCACCGATGAGGGGAGCGATGATATTAAGGGCGTTTGGGAGGCTTCGCGTTTCAGTTGGGTTTTCCCATTGGTCCGCGCCTGGATTATTGAAGGCAGCGATTCTTACCCAGAAACCTTTTGGCAGTTATTCGAAGATTGGATGGAAAAAAATCCGCCCAATCAAGGTCCGCAATGGATGTGTGGCCAAGAAGCCTCCATGCGATTGATGGCTGTGGCCTATGCCCTTCAAGCCTTCCGTAATCATTCCGCCACAACCGATCAGCGAATTATTTTAACGACGCAGTTAGCAGAAGCTACGGCGAATAGAATTAGTGGACATCTTTCTTACGCTATTTCTCAGTCTAATAATCAC
Source organism: Opitutia bacterium (assembly GCA_037129735.1). Classification (GTDB taxonomy): domain Bacteria; phylum Verrucomicrobiota; class Verrucomicrobiia; order Opitutales; family UBA953; genus UBA953. The sequence continues at coordinate 783 of JBAXUJ010000001.1, forward strand.
GGCATCAGTGAAGCAGTGGGATTATTTACCGCAGGTGTGCTTTGGCCGAATTGTCCGCAGTCCAGTGAGTGGAGAGCTAAAGGAATCGAAACCTTGTTGCCACAAATTCAATCTTTGGTAAATGCCGATGGCGGATTCAGTCAGCACTCTACAAATTACCACCGCTTATTTTTACATTTAATGATTTGGACGGAAGTGGTTTTACGATCCGAACACCAAACATTTCCCGAGGTTATCCTTAAGAAGATTCGTGCCGCGACACGGTTTTTAGGCGACCTATTAGATGATGAAGGCAATGTGCCACGGTATGGTGCGGATGACGGAGCTTATCTATTTCCATTGAGTGGAAGTTCGCACGATGATTTTCGTCCAGTCGTAAATACGGCTAAAGCACTGTTTTTAGGTTCACGCCTGCCCGCTGGTCCATGGGACGAGGAAGCCCTGTTGCTCTGTGGTCCGATTTCTACGACAACATCCGATTTTTCAGTAGCTGACTTTGTTGATAAGCCCGTTTCAGGAGTGTCGGTTTTAAGAAATCAGCTCGGCTCACTTTTTTTTCGGAATCCTACAGAGTTCAAGTATCGTCCAAGCCACGCCGATCAACTCCATGTCTCGCTCAAGTGGGGTAATGAATGGGTGGCCGATGATGTGGGAACATTTTCATATAATTCAAAGTTAGCGGGGGCAGATGGTTCTAATGCCAATCAGCATAACGTGATTACGATTAATAATCAAAACCCCATGCGTCGGTTCAGTCGGTTTCTTTGGCTACCTTGGACAAAGTGCAGTCGAGTCTTAAAATTAAATCAGATTCGCGCAGCACATGCCGGCTATACTAATTATTCGTGTGAACGAACGGTCCAAAAGCTTCCGCACGGTTTTATCATTATCGATAAAATCAAAGGTAAAAATAACGCCGAGATCTGTTTACGCTGGAATGGGCGTTCAAAATTAGCCCTCGAGCAATTATCCATTATTTGCTCGGCTGAATCAAAAGAAGATTGGCAAACGAGTAATGAGAAAACCGGCGAAGGTTGGTACTCTTCTAGTTATGGCGTCCGTGAACCCTCTTGGGTTCGTACTATCACCACCCGTACCTCTTCGGCTATTTTTGTAACCGCCATCGGCTGTACGATTAAATTAGAAAAAAACGAACTTTGGGTAGATGGTAAAAAAACACTAATCTAATGAAGATTAAAAATATAACCTGTATTGGTGCGGGCTACGTAGGTGGCCCAACAATGTCGGTCATCGCAGATCGTTGTCCCGATATTCGAGTTACCGTTGTCGATATGAATGCTGACCGCATTGCGGCTTGGAATTCTGATCACATTCCTATTTTTGAGCCCGGCCTAGATGTGATTGTAAAACGTGCTCGTGGTAATAATCTATTTTTTAGCACCGATATCGATGCTGCAATTAAATCAGCAGACTGTATTTTTATGTCGGTTAATACGCCGACCAAAACTGAAGGGGAGGGTGCCGGTCGCGCTGCCGACTTAAAATACATCATCGCTTGTGCTGAGCAAATCGCACGTTCGGCCCAAGATCATACGATTGTCGTAGAGAAATCTACTTTGCCAGTACGCACTGCAGAAAAAATTAAAGAAATTTTAGCAAAAAACAGTAAGCACACCTTTGACGTGCTTTCTAATCCGGAGTTTTTAGCCGAGGGAACAGCGGTTAAGGATTTAGAAAACCCTGACCGTGTTCTCATTGGAGGTGAAGCCCCCGCTGCCGTCAGTGCGCTGTTCGATATTTATGCTCACTGGGTAGCAAAAGAGAAAATCATTACTACCAATGTATGGTCGGCTGAAATGGCCAAGCTCGCCGCTAATGCCATGCTCGCTCAACGTGTGTCGTCCATCAACTCACTCTCCGCTTTCTGTGAAGCGACTGAAGCTGATATTGATGAAGTCGCTAAAGTTTTAGGTAGTGACTCCCGTATCGGCGCCAAATTTTTAAAAGCCGGTATTGGTTTCGGCGGATCCTGTTTTAAGAAGGATATCTTAAATCTCGTGTATCTTTGTGAGCATCATGGCTTACCCGAAGTAGCTGCCTACTGGGAGCAGGTTTTAGTGATGAATGATTGGCAGAAAAAACGCATCGCCCAATTAGTTATCAAAAAATTAGGGGGTTCGGTTAAGGGTAAGAAAATTGCGGTCCTCGGTTTTGCTTTTAAAAAAGACACCAATGACACGCGCGAAGCCCCAGCCATTTCGGTGTGTGAAACTTTACTGCAAGCGGGAGCCGAAGTGGTGGTTTTTGATCCGAAAGTTTCAGCTCAGAAAGTTCAAGCCGACCTTGCTCATCTTTCTGCTCATCATTCTCAGTTGAAATCTGCAAGTTCAGTCCAGGAGGCTTGTGTAGGTACAGACGCTGCCATTGTTTTGACTGAATGGGATCAATTTAAATCCATTGAGTGGTCGAGTGTTGTCACCCAAATGTCACCTCAAGCTTGGGTGTTCGATGCACGTAATTGTACGAATCACATCGCCATCCGTGCATCTGGCTTAAATCTTTGGATTGTTGGAAAAGCATAACTAATTTGTTCAATCTTAATAAATTAGATTATAAAATATTCTAAATTTACATGAATAACACTATTAAACATCGAGGACTAACTTTTATTCATTATGCTATAATATCAATACCCGTAGTACTTTTACTTGCCCGGGCTTTTTTTGAGCCAGCTTGGACAGATGAAGTGTTCTTTGTGGATCCAGGCGCTCAGTTAGCTTTTACCGGTCGAATGACTTCTACCTGTTCGTATACCAATTCTTCGACGGAACTATGGGGGTCAAGTAATCCAGGTATGCCTTTAATGTTTGCTGGCTGGTTTAAACTTTTCGGATTTGGGAAGGTACAAGCAAAATTACTTTTCTGTCTTTTAAATTTTACAGGAATCTGGCTTTTTTTCCAATGGTTGCTTCGTCGATTATCTCCCAATCCTTGGGCGGTTGTAATTGGGGTAACCTGCTCATTACTTCTACCGAGTTTAAATGTGACAATAATAAACCCAAGACTAGAAGTCTTGGCGTTCATTATGTGTGCATGGTTTCTGAGGTATTCATGGGATGAAAGAAAAGACATTTTTCACGAATGGATGGCAGCACCCTTATTGGGAATAGCTATCATCTTTTTTGGACTACATTTTGCTCCCTTCTTTGCTTTGGCAGCTGCTGTGACTTTCTTTATCGCCCCAGGTTGGCGGACATTTAGGTTGGGTCTGGGCCTGATTTTTGGCCTATTACTAGGTCTATTTTTACTTAAGGTCGCCTATATCCACTATGGTATTTGGGATATTTTTGTTGCGGCAAGGTCAGCTCATTTAGATCGTTTAATACCATGGGCTTTTGCAGGGAAGGATAAATTTTTTTCTAAACCCGACCTTATAGTTTTTGCTCTGTTATCTTTAATTGGTCTTCTTTCTATAATTTTTCACGAAAGAAAAAGTGATAGGCGCGCTTGGTTGGTTTGGGCCGGGACGCTGGCCTTATTTTTTGCGATTCCTGAGTTTATTGGTTATATAGGTTTTTATTACAACAGATATATATGGATGGTAGGAATTCCGGTCATGCTTTGTTTCTTCGTAGGCTTGCCGTTCTTGATGCCCAACGTCAGAAAATTCTTTGCTTCAATAATTATACTTGGGTTGGTTTTTTATACGTATAAGTCTGTTACCTTCCTACAATTTAATGTTAACCAGTCATCTCAAAACCAAGCTGTGTTAAGTACTTTGAGACAGTTGGTTCCACCCGGGGCTCCGATTGTTGCAGATCAGCGAATATATTACGAATTAGTCGGCGAGGCTTTTATCTATTACCCCGTCCCCATATATTCACGTAGCGAAGGTAAATTAAAAAACTGGAATTTTTTAGGATTTAAAAAAGAACTCAGTTTTTCACCCCAAGTCAGCAAGACCATTGCAGCAATAGTGATAACCGAGGGCGAAAGTAAGAATAAAGGGTGGGCTGAAGCGGTTGGTGGCGAGTGGAAAGAGATTGCAAAAATTAAGACCTCACCGAAATACGATTCCGATAACAATATAATAATTTTTATCCGAAAATAATTTTTAATAAAACCCATCACCAGCCCAGTGGTTTGTTTTTTAAACTCGTGATAACGCCACCTTTAAGCAGGTGCCACCCTCCAGTGTTTTAATGGATTACGTCTTTAATTAATATTTTTAAAAATGGAAAAAAATTTATCTAAATATTCAAGTGAAGTTATCGCGATAATCCCGGCGCGAAGTGGTTCTAAAACAGTTCCGCATAAAAATATTCGTACATTTGCGGGTAAGCCATTATTGGCTCATTCTATTAGCCAGGCTTTAGACTCTGGTGTAGTGAATCGAGTGATTTTAAGTACTGATAGTGAACAGTATGCTGAAATAGGTAAACAATACGGAGCAGCTGTACCTTTTTTAAGACCGGTCGAAATTTCCGGAGATTTTTCAACGGATCTCGAATGTTTTAAACATGCACTAGAGTGGCTGAATAAAAATGAAGGTCAGGTTCCAGAATTTATTGTTCACTTACGGCCGACACATCCTAATCGCCGTCCAGCGGATATTGCACGGGCCATTGAGTTACTCCGTCAGCACCCCGAGTGGGATTCCGTTCGCTCGGTTGTAGCGGCCCCAGAGACGCCTTATAAAATGTGGTTCCGAAATGATTTAGGAGAACTTACTCCAGTCATAAATTCAGATATTAAAGAAGCCCATAGTCGCCCCAGACAGGGGTTGCCGAGCACTTTTTTACAGAATGCGAATATCGATGTTATTCGTTCGCGAACTATCCTCGAAAAAAGCTCCGTAGCCGGTGATCGGGTTGGTTCATTGTTAATGGAAGAAATACACGATATCGATACTCATGCGCAGTTTGCCCGAGCTGAAGAATCTTTTATTTGGTCTAACGGGATTCCTGTGGGTAAAACTTTTGTTTTTGATATCGATGGAGTGATTGCAACCATCACTCCTGGCAATAACTACGAATTAGCAGGCCCGCTTGTTGATAACATTAAACGCATCAACAGAATTTACGAGGCTGGTAATCACATTGTTTTATTCACCGCGCGTGGATCCGCCACGGGAATTAATTGGTCGGAGACAACACAGCGTCAAATGAATGAATGGGGGGTCAAACATCATAAGCTGATGTTTGGTAAGCCAGCTGCAGATTATTACATTGATGATAAACTCATCAGTTTAGAAACCCTTTCGCAAATCGACAAATTTCTTAACCCCTAATATTATGAATCCCCCCAACGACATACTCTACATTTTTGAGATGGCTAATAACCATCAAGGAGATGTTCAACACGGCCTAAAAATAATCGATGCGATGGCAAAAATCGCTCGTGATAATGGTATTCGCGCCGCGGTTAAGTTCCAGTATCGAGATCTCGATACGTTTATTCACCCAGCCCACCAGTCGAGTGATAGTAAACATATTAAGCGTTTTCGTGAGACAAGATTAAGTAGAGAACAGTACCTCACACTCGTTGAAGCAACTCGTGAGGCCGGGCTGATAACCATGTGTACGCCTTTCGATGAAGTTTCTGTTAAGGATATTATAAATCATGGAATCGAAATTGTAAAAATTGCTTCCTGTAGTGCTAATGACTGGCCGCTCTTGGAGGCTATTGCTGCGGCGCGTAAGCCTGTAATCTGTTCAACCGGTGGCCTGCGCATCGAACAAATCGACCAAGTGGTTAATTTCTTGGAGCACCGTAAAGTCGACTTTTCAGTTCTGCACTGTGTGGGAATATATCCAACGCCCACCGACGGTCTTTATCTAAACTTTATGGAGCGAATGATGAAGCGCTATAATTGGCTTCGCATTGGTTATTCAGGACATGAAGATCCCAATGACGTTGATGTTGTTAAGGTAGCGGTAGCGAAAGGTGCGCGTATTCTTGAAAGGCATGTAGGAGTAGAAACACCGACATCCAAATTAAATGCTTATTCCATGAGCCCTGAGCAAACGGATCGCTGGGTTAAAGCTTCAATCAATGCTTTGAGAATTGGTGGAGCTCAAGGACAAGAGAAGCAGATTGTTCAAGTTGAAGTTGATTCATTACAATCTCTCCGTCGCGGCACTTATCTGAAGGTTCCCGTTCGCAAAGGTGAGGTCATTAGTGCCGACAAGGTGTATTTCGCAATGCCCTGTGCTGCCGACCAAACCGCAAGTTGTGAGTGGCTTGCGACCATGGTAGCTTCGCGTGACTATAAAGTTGATGAAGGAATTCAAGAGCGTCGTCAGTCTACTTTAACCAGTTCGCTGCGCAGTTTAGTTCACCAAGGCAAGGGGATGCTTTATGAAGCGGGTATTAAAATTGGACCTAAGTATACCGTTGAGATGTCTCACCATTATGGCCCAGAAAATTTTCGATCTCACGGTGCTTTGATTGTTAATCTGATTAATCGCGAATATTGTAAGAAGCTCGTGATTGTATTTCCCGGTCAACGTCACCCCAATCATCGTCACCTCAAAAAAGAAGAAGTCTTTCAGGTTATTCACGGCGATCTCGAGGCTGTGGTCGACGGCAAGATTCAACAATTAAAGCCCGGTGATATGGTCCTGGTTGAGCGAGGAATGTGGCACAGTTTCTCCTCTGTAAATGGATGCGTCTTTGAAGAAGTTTCCACAACGCATATTGTGGGAGATTCTTATTATGAGGACGAAAAAATTGCTAAATTGGATCCGATGCAGCGTAAAACAATTCTTGATATGTGGTAAATATGGCTACGATCGGCATACTCATTAATCACTACGATGCCCGAAATGATATTCGGGACTTAGTAGCGGAAATTGCTCGAAATCATCGGGTGGTATTATTGTCTAAAGAAAAAACTTTAGCTCATCCATTACCTGCTGGAGTCGAACTTCGTGCACTGGTATCGGTTCATCTTAATAAAAGAAAATTTTGGAATAAGCTATTTACTTGGTTTGGGAAGCTGCCCCGTTCCAAGGAAAATTATTATATTAACGAGCTCTTTAAGCTAGGTCGACTGAGCCCGCTTCGACAAACCTTTGGAAAGTTAAAACTCAAACTCCAAATGTGGATGCCAAGGTTTATGAGTATCAATCAGCTTTTACCGTTACTTGCTCCGTGTGATTCGACTCATATTTCAGATATCGACAGCTTTTTATTAATTACTGAATTCGCTGACATCCCGATGTTGGCACGAATTTGTGATTCAGGGAAACCCGCCTGGGCCTATCTTTATAGTTGGGATCATCCCTGCAAGCACACCGTTCTCACGGACCGACTTACGGGCTATCTTGTGTGGAATAAAAAATTGGCCAAAGACATGGAAGAACTCCAAGGAGTTTCCCTCGATAAGTGTAAAATTATTGGAGCGACTCAGCTTTGCCCCATTGTTGATTACTTGGCATCTACCTCAACGTTGCCACGCCAAGGCCGCATCGAAGGTCGCCCTTATTTTTATTTTGGATGTGGCACAGGTTATGCTCCACTTTCACGCCGAGAAATTAAATTGGTTGCAGACCTCGCAGATCTTTTAAGTAAAGAATTTCCAGAGCATCTCTTATTAGTTCGGCCTTATCCTATGTTTAGTGATGACTCGGTACTCGCGGAAATTAAAGCAAAACCCAACGTACGGATTGATGACGAATTTAGATCATTTCAAGTCGGTCGATCCCTACGTTCAGTTGATATCCATAAGCGCTTAGATTTACAGCGAGGCTCAGCTTGTTTTATTCATGTTGGTACAACCATGGGCTATGAAGCCGCTTTTTTGGGCTGCCCAGTGGTCTTTATTAATCTTATTTCCGACTTAAATACCGGAGGGGCAACCGATACAGAAAGTCTCTCAACATTTGCTCGGCAATACCACGTCCAGAGATACCTTGTCGGTAATTATCCATCTTCAGCTAATAATTTATCGGAAGCCGTAGCGGCATTAAAAACAGCGGTTAGTTTTCCTGATAAAATGATTCCTTATAATGATTATGTTTCTTCGGATACACCGCTAATGTCTATGCCTCAATTAACGCAAAAGATACTAGATCAGTCACAACAAAATTAAGTCATTAGAATAAAATTCACAAAAACTATGAAAATAAAAAGATTAGCATTTAACTCTTTAAGCATAACGCTCATTCGTCCGCTTTCATTGCTGATTAATTTAGCGGCCTTCCCAGTTTTAATTGAGGCGTTTGGTAAAGAGCTCTTTGGAATATATGTTTTAGCAGTTACTTTTGCATCTAGCATTGTTTCATTCGATTTTGGTATTCAGTCTAATATTGTTAAAGTTGTAGCTGAATCACGGGCAACAGGTTTAACTTCGGAGGCCAAGAAAGTTGTAAAATTTGCGTCCAAGATTTATTGGATTACAGGTGCCATATTCTTAACCGCAGCAGTTGTCGTAGGCTTTTGGTTAGAGTTTTTATTTAAAATTCCGCCAGCATTACACAATCAGTTTGCCTGGGTGGCATTCCACGCCGGCATTGCTTCGGTTTTAATCATTCGACTGAAGGTAGAGGAGGCTATTTTAGACGCTTATGAATTTCACTTTGTTAGAAATCTTGTCGCCATTATTCCAGCGATTGGAACGTTGGTGATGATCTTCATTGTTCGCCGTCACGGTATTAGCTTCGAATATTTTGCAAGTTTTAGTTTTCTCTTCTTAATTATTCCAGGCTTTGCTAATTGGGTAGCTAGACATTGGATGAAGTTGTTGCCTGGTTCGCTAGATGTAAATGCGCCACTGCCTCCCGATTTTATCAAAAACAGTGTCCATACTTTTATTACACAAACGTTGGCTTTTTTGACTTTAACAGGCCAACAGTTTTTTGTGGGTATGGTTATGGGGCCTGCCGCAGTGGCTGGTTTTGCTTCGGCAACGCGTCCAGTTTTTATGTTAAGAATAATGACGAGTCAGACAGCATTGCCGCTTATGCCCCATATCGTCTCACTATTAAAGTTGGGAAAATTACATGAGGCCACTCAGTTTATTCGCAATGCTAACGCGCTCATCTTAATTATTATATTATCCGCTGCCTTACCCTTGGCGACTTGCTCGGAGTTATTTTTTAAAACGTGGTTAGATAGTGATGCTACTCACTTAGCTTATTTATCCAATATTGCCATTCTTGGATTAGTGGCCGGCGGATGTACTGGAGTGGTCTCACGTTACTTTGTTTTTGCAGGTGAGCCTAAACGCTTGGCGATTATTCAGAGTAAGTGTTCAATTATTTTTGTACTATCCTCTTTAGCTTCACTGTACTGGGGAGGATTAGAGGCCTTTCTTTGGGTCATTGCTGCCAATGCCATACTAGTTTCGAGTTTAGTGTTTAAAGAGTATGTGGGCCAGGCGGGTATATCTTGGCGCGATATTTATCCTTCAAAATTGTTTGTATGGCTACTGCTGGCGATTGGACTGTCAGCCATGGCCCAAACTTTCATTAAGCGTTTGCCTGCGAGTTGGGTTTGGGTTGGGGCAACGATTGTGCCTATGGGCTTATTGTTAGGCACATTAGCACTTATTGTTTTTCGTGCTGAAATTAAAGCAGCCATGCAGCGAAGTAAAAAAGATTCATGACCTCAGTCCTCTATATTGGACTAGCTATTGTTATACTCACAATAGTTTTTGCTTATTGGAGGACTCCGTGGAGTCGCGTTTGGCTTTCGCCGAGCGTGACCAAGCAATGGCGCGAGCATGATTTAAATCTAAAACATGGTCTGCCAGAGCCAATTTTAGAGGCGACCTTTGAAGGGTGTAAAATCAAACAGCAATCCGACCGCTTTCATTTTGAGGTTAATGGGAGTAAACCTATAGAACTTACGTTGGCTAATCCATCAAGCCACTGGCTTCGGTCGCATAATGTTCCTGAAATGTTAGCGATGTATGGACTTCAGTACGCTGCCTGTTGTTTGAAGCAATTTGCGGAAACCTCAGATAAACGTTGGCTCAATAAATTTGATCGTGCTTTAGAAATTGCAGAATTAGAGGCTCGGCGTGGTTTAAAAAACACTTTCTTCCCGTGGACAGAGCATGCGTCGGCACTACGGATGACGAGTAGTCGATATTGTTTATATACCCTCTCACAATGTATAGAAAAAGATGGGTCCAATGATCATATGGATGATAGATATAGGCGTGTTCTAAAAATACACTTAACGGCCAGCCAATTATCCATGCAGCCATTGTTGTACGACTATATCACTAATCACGGACTCATCACAGATAGCGCTCTGTTACAGTGTGCTATAACTTGGCCAGGAGATTACCCCTTAACAAAAAAAGTTTTAAAGACGGTATCGCAACGAGCTGAAAAAGCCGCCGTTTACTTTGTCAGTGCCGATGGGGTACCTTTAGAGCCAGCCACTAGTTATTGGTATCTTATTCGTCGTTTGCTCAATGATATTAAGAGCGGCTTGCAGTTAAAAAATATCAAGCCCTCAGAGGTTTTTTTATCACGCCTCCGTGCCCTCGACTCATTTTTAACTAACACGAATATGGATGGCGCCGTCCAAAGATTTGGTGATTCAGCCTGTGGGCATGAAATTAATTTACCTTTTATTGCTCCAACTCGCCAAGATGAGACAAGGCTATGGGTGTACGACACTGGACTAATTTTAATGAATGTAGTGCAAGGGGGCAGGGTGGTGATGCAGTTTATGGTTAACGCCCAAGATATTTCACCTCGTGTTCATGCTCAAAGTGACAGCGGTGCTTTGGCGCTCTATGCCCGCGGAATTTTTTGGATAAATTCACCAGGGAGTTATACGGCGATGAATTTAGCTAAGCGAAAAGTTTATACACATTATACCAACCAAAGCGGAGTGTGGTCGAATTTAGACCACCGAAATGGCTGCAGGGTTCTTTCTGTAAAAACAGAGAATGATAATTTTGTGATTACTTTAGCGATTGGGACTAGCATCGAAAGAAGTATTCTGATTTCCAGAAAAGGCGTTAATATCCAAATTATTGACTCCACAAAAGATAAGTCGGATCTGACCGTGGGGCTATTATTGCCTCCAAGCTGTTTAATAAAAAATGAAGGTAATAGATTTACACTGATGCTTAACGGAAAAGAGCTACCCGTAGTCAGTGATACGAGCATAGTGGAGTCTAAAGGGTATATTTCTTATCGTCGTAACGAAGTGATTGAAACAAAGTCACTGCGTCGTTCAGCTCCAACGGTGCACACGCAAATACATTTACCTGAATTTGATAACCAGGTCACCCTCTTAACTGCGCTTTCCCCATGCAGCATACCCTACATACGTAAGTTTGGATTGGTTGGTGGCTTGGCACAATGCATCCGAAGTATCAGCGTGAGAAAAGTTCAATTACTTTTGTTGGCTAGTGTGATATTTATTACTCTTAGTTTTGTAACTAAAATTTTTAATCAATGAGCCCCGTTTTTTTTGCTCTCTCCCGTTTCTATGCCTATATTTTAAGGCAATGGGTCAGCTGTATTCCTTTTCATTTTATTCGGCTCCAGATATATCGTCTGTCGGGACTTAAGTTTGGCAATAAATGCTCCATTTTAATGGGCTGCGAGTTGCGCTACCCTAAAAAAATTATTCTCGGCGATCACTGTGTGATTAACCGTGATGTAGTTCTTGATGGTCGTGGCGGGCTATTAACCTTAGGTAATAATGTCGATGTGGCCCAAGAGGTAGTTATTTGGACTCTGGGTCACGACATTCACGATGACTCTCACTGTGATAAAGGGGCAGCCGTAACAATTGAGGATTATGTTTGGATCGGCCATCGAGCCATCATTATGCCCGGTGTCACCCTTGGTCGTGGAGCGGTGGTCGCTGCTGGTGCTGTGGTGACCAAAAGTGTCCCTGCTATGTCGATTGTTGCTGGAGTGCCTGCAAAAGTAATTGGTCAGCGTCAGAGTGCATTAAGTTACACAAAATTTCACCGTCCGTGGTTTGAATAAAATGACCCCAAAATTTAAAATCGGATTATTCCCATTCGGAGGAAAAGAAAATCCTTACACCAAAATGGTGGCAGATGCGGTTGAGCAGGGAGGAAATAAGCCTTTACCATTAAAGGATACTAAATTTTTCCCTATTCGCCGAGCCTGCCAATCAGGGGTGGATTTAATCCATATGTTTTGGCCAAGTAATTTCTATCATTCATCCACTTGGTTCGGCACGATGATTAAGAGAGTTATGTTTGCTGACGGCTTAAACTATCTCGGTCGTATTCCCTTAATTTATTCGGCAGATAATTTGTATCCACACGACGCTGATTCGCCCGATTTCGAAAAAAGCCAAATCCAGAAAATTGTTAATGAAGCCGACGGAATTATTGTCGCTAGTAAAGCTGCTCAAGAAATTTTTTCTAAATTTTACCAAGTCCCTAAAACGACAAAGTTTTTTATCGTTCCGCACTCTAATTATATCGGTAAATATAAAGATACCATCAGTCGCGATCAGGCGCGAATTAAACTGGGCATCGGCTCACAGGAAAAAGTGATGCTTTCTTTGGGTCGCATTAATAAATACAAAGGCTTAGGATTATTGAGCAAAGCTTTCTTCGCCGCCGACGTTAAGGATTCCCACTTACTCATCGCGGGATCTTGTAATCAGCCTGAGATAATCGAAGAAATAAATAAGAATAATAAATCTGAGTCAGGGCAGTCTAAAATGACCATACACGCTCGATTTATCCCTGATGACGAAATCCAGGTTTATATGAGGGCCGCTGATTGTGTGGTTTTAAGTTACGACGATGTTCCCATGAATCCAGGTTCGGTTATTTTGGCGATGAGCTTTGGCCTCCCCGTTTGTTGTGTGAACACTGGGTCAGTCGCCGAAATTTTGGGGCCTCGTTGTTTGTTCTCCTATCAGCCTCAGAATTTAGATTCCATGGTAACGGCGATTCGTACGGCGCTTGAATGTACAGATTTACCTGAGAGGGGTCGCGAGGCTTATGATTTAGCTGTAAAAAAACACTCGCCTGCCTTGGTCGCATCTCGCCTCCAGCAGGCCTATACTGAAGTCATTAAATGAAGAAGAAAGTTATATTCATTACAACTTCTTGGGGGAAGGGTGGGACGGGTCCGGAAATCTATGCCCGCTACTTATGGGAGGCCTTCCGCGACGACCCAGAGATTGAATTTCATTTAGTCGCCACAGGCTCTGGCTCTGATCATCCACGTTTACATTTAATTAATCCTCCTAAGAGCTCGCTAAACTTATATAGGGCGGTGGCGGAAAAAGGATTAGCGTTAGCGCGTTCATTGGGCCCTTCTGGAATTTTACACGTCAACAGTAGCAATCTTCATTCCTGCTTACTCCATTCGCCGTGGCCAGTATGGGGACAGATTAATGACTACGAAAACACTACGGTTTTTTCTCAGGCATTTAAAATAATCAAAACTTATGGAATGCGACGCTGGGTCGCCTTGCTCCGTCGCTGGTGGCTGGAGCGCCAATTTGTCAATAAACAGGCACTGAGCTTGTGTAATTCCCAGTTCACGCAGCAGAATATTTTAGAAGCTTATAAACCTCAATATCCTGAGCGTCTTAAAGTTTTATATAAGGCCGTAGATACAACTCAATTTGAACGTCCTGCGGTCTTACCAGCTAATCCTCATCAGGTTGTTGATCATCGCGCCGTAGTTTTGTATGTGGGTTCTGATTTTCGTCGGAAGGGCTTAGATGATTTAATCAACGCTCTGCCTTTAATTAAAAATCCGCTGCACTTATCCATCGCGGGCGTCACCGAGCAACAATTTGTAACTGAATTTCCAGAGTTGGCTGGTTCTATTAAGAGTCCAATTCACACTATTCAATTTCACGGTCAGACCCCACGAGATACTACCAAAGCCTTAATGTGGCATGCCGATGTGTTCTGTCTGCCTTCGCGCTCCGAAGCCCTCGGTGTTGCTATTTTAGAGGCTTTAGCTGCTGGCTTACCCTGTGTGTCTACGACTGTGGGCGGTATTCCTGAAATTGCCCGACATCTCGGCGGATGTGAATTAGTTGCACCCAATAATCCGCAAGCATTAGCTGAAGCTATTGATGTAGTCATTCAGTCACCACCTGCCTTTTCTCAGTCTATCCTCGCAAGCTCTCCGTTTACGGTCTCAGCCATGACCCAATCCCTGCGTCATTTATATTTAAAATGAATAAACCAAGTTTAGCACCACGATTTCTCTATATTTTTTGTATAGGATATTTAGTTACTATTTTCACGGCCGGGACTAACGCCTTGCCTTATCTGAGTATGGTAATGATTTCACTCGGACTACTTTTCGGAATGATTTCAGCTTCAGGAAGGTCTAACGCAGGTATCATCATTGTACTAATATTAATTTCAGTGCTCGCTGCTGTTAATTCAATCATTTCAACTAGTATGGCTGATACCAGTATTAAGTGGGCACTTTGGATGATTACCTTGTTTTCAATGTTTTCAATGGCCCAGCGAGCAGGGTCATCCGTAGATGAGGCACTCTGTAAAAATACCGCCCCGGCATTTTTCATTATCTGGCTGGTTTTGGCGATTAAGGGTAACGCATTAGCAGATACTGTCAAAGAAAGTACAACAACCCTGCACCTATCTGCTTTTTATGCTAATTTAGTTATTTGCGCGGGGATATTTTATCCTAAAAAATTTCTCCGTATTTTATTTGTTTTAGTGGGTGCCATCGGAGCTTTGACCTCGGGCTCCCGTGCAGCATTCCTTTTTCTTCCCTTAGTTTTTATTCCAGGAGTTGTTTACTATTTTAAGGTAAAATTATCCAGTATTGCCATAGTTGCCATGGTATTTGGTCTGTTGTTTACTATTTTAAATAACGATCAACTTACTGCGTTAACTTTTGGACGTAAAGGTGAAGAGATTACAAACATTGACTCGATGGAGTTGGCGGAAAGATCGGCCGGTGGTCGTGCTGAATTAAGAGAAATGGGAGTGAATTATATTAAAGATAAGCCCTGGGGTTACGGGTATGGGCAAAGTATCGATGTCGTTATGGATGGCAAAAGCTTAGGTAACAACCTGCACAATGGATATCTTAATGTCGCCACCCAGATGGGGCTTCACATCTTTTTAATTTATATGTCAGTGATTACATGGACTTACTATAAGCTTATGACATATGAGCGTATTTCTCGGCGTTCTCGTTTTTTCACACTGAGTATTTTAACTTGTGTATTTTTGCGTGCTATTTCCGAAAGTTTTAGTCTTTTCGATTTAGGTCACCCAGCGGCCTTTTTCTGTATCTTTCTTATTTCACTCTTTGTTATTCGCTACCAAAATCCACAGCGCCAATTTACCTAAGATGAAGCCCGCTTTATTATTTATATCAGTCAACGATGGTAGTGATACCAGAATCATTAAGGAAATAAAAAGCCTTAGCCAAAACTTTGAAATTACTTTTATCGGTATTCAAACGCCTACTTCTACGGCAGATATGTTGCCGCCATCCTGTCAAAAATTCTTTATTAAAGGCCTTCGACGCTCTCCGGTAACCATCGCCAAATTATTTTTTCAAGTCGCTCGGCTCTGCCCTTGGAGGTTTGGCTCAGTTCATGTTATTAATGAAAACCTAGCATTAGTTTTGCTTCCACTGCTCGTCTTAGCACGTCACTGGGTTTTAGATATTTTTGACTCCTATTTCCTCAAGTCGACCTCGCGCCTCATGAGTCTGTTTAAGGCTATTCTGCAAAGAATCATTTATGGTTCGGCCTCGATTATATTAGTCACGGACGAGGCCCGACTCAATTTACTGCCTGAATGGTCCAGAGCTAAAACCCGCGTTTTGCCTAACTATCCTCTAACCGATAGTTCTAATAACGGTTCACGATCTGTTCGTGAGGGGCCATTGACCATTTTCTTTTCTGGCTCGATTGGTCGAGATCGCGGAATCCCCTTTTTGATTAATTTATTAAAACAGGATCCTCAATTAGTCGTTCATGTGGCTGGTTGGTTATATGATCAACCAGGCGAGGAACTTACCCGCCACCCGCAAATTAAATACCACGGTGTGGTTCACCAAATGGAAGCTGCTCAAATTGCCAAGCAGTGCGACTACATTCTATGCTTATACGAGCCTAATATTCCTAATAATATTTATGCTTCGCCCAATAAAATTTACGACGGAATTCAGGCCGGTGTTCCGGTGATTATTAATCAGGAGGTACTAGTTTCAGCTTTTGTTCGCGATGAAAATCTCGGGGTTGTTTTAGAGTCTTACAACCCTTCCAATCTTGCTTCAGTTTTAGAAGAGTTAAAAACCCGACGAAATCAATTTACCCATGTTGTGCAAATGCAGGGAAAATACACTTGGGAAAAAAATGAACCCGTTCTGATTACCGCCCATTTAAAATCCTAATATTATGTCACACTCCACCCATCCGTCGGCAAAATTATTATCCGTAGTTGTACCTTGTTATAATGAACAAGAAGTCATTATGGAAACTGTAAAGCGATTAAAAGCTTTTGCGACTAATCTCAAAAACTTAGATGTAGAATTTATTTTTGTTGATGACGGCTCGCGTGATCAAACCTTGGCTATGCTGAAATCATTTGCTGCGTCTGATTCACGAATTAAGATTATTAGTTTTTCTCGGAATTTTGGGCAACAAATGGCGATGACGGCAGGAATAGATGCTACCAGTGGCGACGCCGTTGTACTTATTGATGCTGATTTGCAAGACCCTCCAGAAGTTATTCATGATATGATCAAAAAATGGGAAGAAGGATTTGATGTAATTTATGCAACTCGCACAGAGCGTCCTGGTGAGTCGGTGTTTAAATTAGCGACGGCACGTTTATTCTACCGCCTACTTAATAAATTAACCTCTGTGCCTATTCCTTTGGATACCGGAGACTTCCGTCTGATGAGTCGTCCCGTGGTTGATACGATTAGGACGATGCCAGAGTGCGATCGTTTTTTACGAGGTATGGTTAGTTGGGTTGGCTTTAAACAAGTAGCACTTCCTTATAAGCGCTCTGAAAGATTTGCTGGCGAAACTAAATGGTCTGTAGTGAAGTTACTATTTTTAGCGATTGATGGAATTATTTCATTCTCCAACAAACCGCTAGATTTTATACTCAGTTTGGGGATAGCTCTTACTAGTCTTACTACGTTAGGCATTATAGGAATTTTTGTACAAAAACTGATTTACGATGTTTGGGCGTCGAACAACTTAATTTTGTTGTTGGGCGTCGGCTTCTTCAGTGGGATTCAATTATTATCACTAGGTATTGTGGGTCTTTATATTGGGCGTAATTATAATCAGATTAAAGACCGCCCGCTCTATATCGTGCAAGAGTATCTAGGGTTTTCAAAAGAATCTCTCGCGCAAAGCAGAAGTCCTGTAGTCATTCAAAAATAACCATTTCATCATTCAAAATGTTTTCTAATCGTTTTATTAAAAGCGGTAGCCGCTTTTTAGTTTCAGGGTTATTTTTAACCTTATGTGATTTTGCCATATTCAAGCTTCTCGGTCACTGGGGTGTTTCGGCCTCCTTAGCCCGTATTGAGTCATTCGCTATTTCTTTTTTATTATCTTTTGTTTTGCATCAACGATGGACCTTCCAATCTGGTCAGTCTTGGACTAAGTCCTTCCTGCCGTATTTACAGTCCCGCATCGGTTCATTTTTATTAGCCCAAGTCGTGTTCATGCTTATGCATGATGGACTGGGTTTAACTGATAATCTTTCATTTGCGATTCAGTTACCCATTCAGCCTCTCGTAAATTTTCTCGCGGGCTATTTTTATGTTTTTAAGGAACGCGAAAATGAAACTTCTATACCCGACAAGCGTTGGTGGCTCGAAGTAATTTTTGCCCCGATACTTCTGTTTATTGTCTTAGTTATTCCTTTTAGAAATAAACAGATGCAGCACCCCATCTGGGTTGTACCCTACACTTCGGGAGCTGCCAATTGGTCGATTGGGCAACCTTGGAAGGTGGCAATTGGTGATGATCAGATTTACAAAAGCAAATCCATTGGAGAGCGCTGGGTGGATGTGGCTCAGCCCGTCCAAGATGCCTCAAAGCTAATTGAGTTCTCTGCCCATGATGAAGGCTGGATGTGGGTCTTGTGGTTCACCCGAAAAATCTTTCCATTTCTTAGTGATTTAAGAGGTGTAGTTTTATTAGCCGCCATTTTGCACTTAGGTTTCTCTGCTTTAATTCTTAATCGGCTCAACCCTGGCTGGCAGAGGTATCTATTCACTTTTATATTTGTCTGTAATCCACTCACTCTGTATTTATTATCTTTCCCTTATTACTATTATTGGCAGGCCTTTCCCTCACTTCTTGCCATTATAATTTGGCAGTATCGTGATAAAACAAATATTTGGTATCTACCGGGAATAGCATTATTTTTGGCGCTCTGTGTCGCGGTTCGCCCTAACGTTATTTTCGTTTCTTTACTGGTTCTTGGCCTTGCTCTTTATTTTATTCGCCATTGGTTCACTTACTTAAGTGTCTTAATCTTTGCCCTTTGTTTTTTATCGATACCTAAGGGGAATAAAATGTTTTGGCACACCGTTTATGCTGGGCTTGGGGCTTATCCTAATACGAATGGACTCTATTTATCAGACGAGTCCTCTTATGACTCATTTAAGAAAAAAACTGGAATAACCCTCGATGCTGCCTTGGGAGGAAATTACTACAATTTACAGTTACGTGAAGAGTACAATCAGCACCTGAAAACAGAATCAATCGAATATATAAAGACTCATCCCGTTCAAAGTCTGAGAAACGTGATTCTTAATCTCAGCATCGGAATTTTTTCTCCCTATAAGCCCAACTCGCCTTCCTGGATTTATTATACCCAAGCGTTTCTTGGATTAATTTTCTTAGCAGGATTAATCTGGCTACGCCAATGGCCGGTTCTGATTGGGCTTAGTTTGTCTCTGGGGTGTATTGCATTAATTTACCCACCTATTGCTGCGTATGTCGTGGGTAGTTTAGTTTTTACTGGCTGGGGCTTAACCCAAGTTGTCTCACAGATCGTTAAACGATTTAAAAAAGTATAACCCTCATTTTATGAAAAAAACTGTCGCAATTATTGCTGGCACTCGTCCTGAGTGTGTAAAAATGGCTCCGATTTATTTTGCACTCCAAGAGTCCAAAATCATTCAGCCTATTTTTCTCTCTACGGGTCAACACCGCCAGATGTTGGATCAAACCTTAGGGGTCTTTGGTATTAAGCCCGAGTACGATTTAAATCTCATGCAACCTGGCCAAACTTTGCCTGATTTGACAGGTCGCGTCATCCAAGCCGCTTCCGCTTGGTTTGTGGAACATAAACCTGCCGCCGTTCTAGTGCAGGGTGACACCACCACGGTTTTAGCTTCGGCCATTGCTGCCTTTTATAATCGTATTCCGATTGGTCACGTCGAGGCGGGACTTCGTACGGGCAATATGGATTCACCTTTCCCAGAAGAAATGAACCGCCGCCTGACTTCTCCCCTAGCGCGTTGGAATTTCTGTCCTACGGAAATTTCCAAAGCGAATTTAGTTAGAGAGGGAATTAATCCAGCAAGCTGCTATGTTACTGGTAACTCAGTGATCGATGCTTTGCTTCACGTAAGAAAAAATCAAAGCAGTCGGGGACTATCAGCTCAATCGGTCGCCGAAAAAGTAGGAATTCCACCCGCCTTTGCCCAAGAGTTTTTAGCCGACGGCGCTCGTAAGCCCTGGATTTTAGTTACTGGTCATCGTCGCGAATCTTTCGGCGGAGGTTTTGAGCGCATTTGTGAATCTATTAATCGCCTTACGCAAATTCACCCCGACGTCGGAGTGCTTTATCCTGTGCACTTAAACCCACAGGTTCAAGGGCCGGTTAATCGTATTTTAGGATCCAATCCACGCATCGCGCTAGTTGCTCCCGCTGCCTACGAAGAATTTGTATGGTTGATGAATCGTTGCACCTTCCTGCTCAGTGATTCGGGTGGCGTGCAAGAGGAGGCACCTTCATTAGGTAAGCCCGTATTGGTGATGCGCGATACCACCGAGCGTCCCGAGGGCGTTGACGCTGGTACTTGTCGTCTCGTTGGTACCGACCCCGAAGTGATTTTACGCGAAGCGGATTTGCTTTTAAATAATCCTGGAGAATATCAACGCCGCTCGAGCTTAAAAAATCCTTATGGCGATGGACAGACCTCGCATAAAATCCGACAGATTCTCGAAGCTGGTTTGATTCAATAAATCTTAAGTGCGGATCCTGTATTTTCATCAACACTTCACCACTCCTAAGGGGTCGGGTGGCACGCGATCGTATGAGTTTGCCCAAGCTCTTATTAAACGTGGGCATCAAGTGACGATGGTCTGTGGTCAAATGGATCGCGATTCACTCAATTTACCGTTTGATGAAAAGAGGGGATGGTCGCGTGGGTTGATTGATGGCATTGATGTCATTGCCTTGCCCTTGCGCTATTCCAATCACGATGGGGTAGGCCGACGCTTAATCACCTTTTTTAAATATGCGCTCAAGAGTATTAAAATCGCCCTCGATTTTGAATATGATGTAGTCTTTGCAACTTCGACACCCCTCACCGCTGCGTTGCCAGGAATTTTTGCTAGTTGGTTAAAAGGAAAGAAATTTATTTTCGAAGTTAGAGATTTATGGCCGGAACTGCCTCGTGCCATGGGAATGAAAAATCCTATCCTTCTAGGCGGCATGTGGATTATTGAGGGCTGTGCTTATCGAGCATCTTCCGCTTGCGTTGGGTTATCACCAGGAATTGTACAGGGCATCCGTCATCGTTCCGCAAAAAATCATCCCATCGCTTTAATTCCCAATGGATGCGATCTCGAAATTTTTAAACCTCAGCCTAAGTCTAAAATAAAAATTGAGGGCATTAAGGAGGGTGACTTTGTGGCGGGTTTTACCGGAGCTCATGGTAAAGCCAACGGGCTTGACGCCATTATTGAAGCGGCCCGAGAACTTAAAAAAAGAAATATAAATCACATAAAGTTTCTCTTAATCGGTGATGGATCTGAAAAAGCACGTCTGCAGAAAGTGGCTACCAGCGAACAGCTCGATTGCATTATTTTCCATCCCCCCATTTCAAAGCTAGCGCTCGCGCAAATTACGGCCCAGTTGGATTGTGGGCTAATGTTCCTAGATAATATACCTGCTTTTTATTACGGAACATCCCCTAATAAGTTCTTCGATTATATCTCAGCCGGTATACCTGTGATTAATAATTACCCCGGGTGGTTGGCTGAAATGATTACACAAAATCAGTGTGGAGTCGCGGTTCCGCCTAAAGACACGCACGCCCTGGTAAATTCTTTAATAAGGTTGTGTGATAGTCCGGACCAGTGTACTCAGATGGGGCAGTCCAGTCGTCAATTAGCCCAAGAAAATTTTTCACGATCACTTCTAGCTAACCAATTCTGCGAGTTCATAGACCAACAAGTCACCTCATAATGAGTTATTTACTAGAGCAAGTTTACTTCATTTCAGATTCTGTACAATGGACTGAACTCCTAAAGTTTTTTGGGTATTCGGATATTTATCATACCTTTGAATATTCTAGTTTAGAGGCCGAGAGAATAGGTGGTATCGCTAACCTGATTATTATTAACTTACCTACTGGTATTATTGGATTGCCTGTTATTTTCAGAAAAGTCCCCAACGAAAGTCGATATATCGACGCCATATCCGTTTACGGATACAGCGGGGTTTTAACCTCTACGTCGCTCACTTCAGAGGATTTTTTATCTGGAATGAAAAAAATAAAAGCTGCGTTAGTTGAGCGAGACTGTGTCAGCCTTTTTAACCGAGAGTCTAATTTTACCCCCTATCGACTAACTGAATCTACAGAAGCAGGAAAAGTTTTAGCAGTAGATTTGATGCAAGATCCTGAACAATATGAAAAATCTCTAGCCGAGGGCCATCGTCAAGAAATCAAGGCTCTGCGTAAGTTGAACTACACTGTAGTCAAATCTGCCGAACCCAAAATCGTTGAGGATTTTCACGAAGTCTATGAACAGACTATGCTCCGACGTGGGGCCAAGATTAACTATTTTTTTAACGCAGTTTATTTTAATTCAGTATTAAAAATTCACTCGAGTATTCCAGACTTACGGGCGGTTTATCATGAAGGTAAAATGGCCGCTGGAGCAATTTTTATTACCCAAGGTGATCACATGTATTATATGTTTTCGGGTACTGTTTTGGGTATTTCACGTTACCCGGCGATGAAACTAATTTTAGATCAGGTGATTCGCGAAAATTTAAATAATGGCAAAAAGCTACTTCATCTAGGGGGTGGTCTAGGTGGCAAACAAGATTCCTTATATCAATTTAAATTTGGTTTCGGAAAAGTAGTTTTGCCATTTTACACGACGCAATGGATTTTAATGCCGGAGGTGTATAATCGCCTGAGTGCTCATGTCTTAACGGACACCAGCTTCTTTCCTAGGTACCGTAGCGCTTAAGGTCTAAAATAGACAGGCCAGGCTTTCGGTAACGCTCATTTAATTAATGATTACACGTTCACAAATTTTAGTTCTTATACTCAATCGCCTAAAGTCCTTGGGCGTTGAGTTGCAGAAGCCTGCGTTGATTGCGGCAACTGAACAAACTCGACTCTTTGGCGACAAGGCCGATCTCGATAGTATGGGATTAGTGACTTTAATTGCGGACCTTGAATATGACCTCCAACAAAACCTAGGACGCACCGTTTCTCTGGTAGACGAAAAAGCCATGAGTCGACTCACTTCACCGTTTCGCCGTGTCGATTATTTGGCGGATTATTTAGTAGAACTACTCAACGAGCCCAAATCTTAAAATGCCTAATGCTATTATTACAGGAACTTCGCGCGGGCTCGGCCGTGCCCTAGCAGAAAAACTACTGAATGAGGGCTGGAAGGTTTGGGGATTTTCTCGGAGTCCATCGCCCATTAAACATGAACATTACTGCGAGCATTTAATCGACATTACCGATGAAGCCGCGGTGCAAAATGCTATTAGTCAGATCAGTCAAAGTTCATCAGATATTGATCTATTAGTGAATAATGCCGGTGCTGCCTCCATGAACGCTTTTTTACTTACTCCTGCTAGAACTGCGGAAGCCTTGATGCGTCTCAATTATTTAGGGACCTTTCATTGTCTGCAGGCGGCGGGTAAGTTGATGGTTCGTCAACGTCATGGTTTGGTTATTAATATTACAACGGTGGCGGTGCCCCTGGTGCTTGCAGGCGAAGCAGCTTATGCGGCGAGCAAAGCAGCGGTAGATTCGCTGACCAAAGTCACCGCCGAAGAATTTAAGTCACATGGCATCACGGTGATTGGTTTAGGGTTTGGACCGATGGACACGGATTTAATCAAAGCAGTGAATAAAGAAAAAATTAACCAAATTAATCAGCGTATTAATCGCCCTGAGGGTACCACGTTAAACCAAGCGGTAGATTTTATTTTCGAACACCTAGACAAAAAATCCATCACCTCGGGCGATTTATATTATTTAGGCACAATTCCGTAGATGAATTTTTGGTTACACGAGCGATTCAAAAAATTTAATACTAAGCCAGCCCTAGTCGGTACTTGGGGTGAGTTTTCGTATGCCGACTTGGCAAACTTAACCGAAAAAATCGAAAGTGAGTTTAAGGGCTTAGCTGGATCTGCACCGACAACGATTGGTTTAGTGGGGGACTGGTGTCCCGCTAGCGTTGCTTGGTTGGTCGCCTCCGAGCGTTTACAACACTGGGTTGTGCCGATGACAGATCACGCACAGGAGACCGCGGAAAAACTTAATCAAATTCATGCCCAGTGGGTGGTCATTACTGAGGGAGCAACTTGGAAAATTTATCCACGCGCAGCTGTCG
Source organism: Opitutia bacterium (assembly GCA_037129735.1). Lineage (GTDB taxonomy): Bacteria > Verrucomicrobiota > Verrucomicrobiia > Opitutales > UBA953 > UBA953. The sequence goes on from JBAXUJ010000001.1 coordinate 24,579, forward strand.
GTAAATTAGAATTAGATAACGCCCAATCACTTCCGACATCACACGCAGGCTTAATTTTATTTTCTAGTGGTACGAGTGGTAGTCCGAAAGCGATGCTTCAGGATTTGAGTAACTTACTCAGTACTTACGAGTCTCGGCATGAAAATTCCTTAATCATTTTGAGTTTACTCGGTTTTGATCATATCGGTGGTATTAACACATTGTTAGGAGGATTGGCCGCGGGTTCCCTCATGGTGATTCCCGAAAGTCGAGCCCCCGATCAAGTAGCAGCTATCATCAAAAAATATCACGTAGCGATTCTTCCCGCGACCCCCACTTTCCTGAATCTACTTTTACTGGCCGCCGCCGACCGCTTAACGGATTTAGCTTCACTCCGTTTAATTACTTATGGAACTGAACCGATGCCTGAGGCCTTGTTGGCTCGTCTACGTCAGGTGCTTCCCTCGGTTCGTTTAATTCAAACTTTTGGTACGACGGAAACAGGAATTTTAAAAACCGAGAGTCCCGACGGCGATTCCAATTTTTTAAAAATTAATGATCCCAATGTTGAGTGGAAAATAGTGAATGAAGAGTTGTGGCTAAAAACCCGTACACAGATTCGAGGATATTTAAATGCATCAAACGAAAAATTCACAGACGATGGCTGGTTCATGACGGGCGATAAAGTGGAGGTTGGACCTAATAACACTCTACGAATTTTAGGACGCTCCGGTGAGATGATCAATGTCGGTGGACAAAAGTTAATGCCTACTGAAGTTGAGTCGGTCATCTTAAGTGTGCCAGGCGTAGTTGACTGCAGAGTCTTTGGAGAAAAAAATGCGATGGTTGGTCAAACGGTCGCCGTTGATATTGTTGCTAGTGCCGGACAGAATTGGGAAACGTTACGCGCTTTAATCAGACAAACCTGTCGCCAAGCCCTATCCACCTACAAAGTGCCTACGCGATTGAACTTAGTGAGTGCGATTTCTACAAACCGCCTTAAAAAACAGAGAACGAGTTAAAAGCCCGCAGCTCTATGCAAATAACACTCTCACATTTTCGTCTAGCTGGTTTGGCCGTTTCTACGGGGGCCGACAACCGAGACTATATAAAAGACGGACTGGCTCATGGCATCAGCCTCGCTCATTTAGAACGTGTCGCTAAAACAATCGGGCTAAAAGAACGCAAAGTAGCGTCAGCAGGTGTGACGGCGTTGGATTTATGTGAAGATGCTAGTCGTCGACTTTTGGCTGCGATGGATATCGATGTCTCCACAATTGATGCCATTATTTTCGTCACCCAAACTCCTGATCATTCTCAGCCTAACAACGCATGTCTTTTGCATGGTCGCTTGGGTTTAGCTAAATCTTCCATCGCTTTTGATTTATCGTTGGGTTGTTCGGGTTGGGTTTATGGACTTCATCAAGCGGGTTTACTTTGCGCCCATGGCGGGGCAGGGCGCGTTTTACTCTGTAGTGGTGATACCTTAAGTCGGTTAACTCATCCACAGGACCAGTCCATGAACCCTCTATTTGGTGATGCAGGCTCGGCCGCGATTGTAGAGCGTACAGGCTCTCACACTCCTTGGTATTTTGTTTTGGGGTCCGATGGAAAACTCTCCGCGACGATTAAAGTACCTGCAGGGGGCGCACGCTTACCGACTTCATCAGAAACTCGTGTAGAAAGTAAAGGCTCTAACGGTAATATTCACCACGCTGAAAATCTAATGATGGACGGCGCCGAGGTTTTTAATTTTTCACTTCGTGAAGTTCCCGCTGCTATCAATACAGTTATTAAAAACGCTCAGTGGAGTTTAACCGAGGTCGATGCATTGGTCTTACACCAGGCTAATAAATTTATTATCGAAAATATTGCGACTAAGTGTGGATTAAAAGCTACTCACGTTCCGTCGAACTTAGTAGAGAAATACGGCAACCAAAGCTCGGCCTCTATTCCAGCCGCATTGATTGAGGGCCTAGGGGAGAAACTCGCTAACCGTTCGCAGAAAATTGTGGGCTGTGGATTTGGGGTAGGCTTGTCTTGGGCAGCTTTTGCCTCTGAGATCGGGCCAGTCATAACGTGTCCTATTCAGCCCTATCCTTTAAAATAATGTCGTTAACTTTCGAATCCCATCTTCAAGCACTTCAAAAAGAAGTCGATGTACTTGTGGGAGTGTCACCCGATGCTCCCTTAAGCGGTCTGCCACAATGGGACTCACTGGCAATTTTATTAGTGATTTCTCATTTTGAGTCTACTTACAAAATGAGTGTGACCGGAAAAGAAATTCGTCAGTGTAAAACCATTCGAGAACTTATTAAACTTATCCCTCAATCATGAAAAATCTTTTTATTGTCGGTGCTGGCGGATTTGGTCGCGAGGTTTATGCCTGGATCAAGCAACATCCTGAATTTAACAAGACTTGGGTTCTAGCTGGATTCTTGGATGACAATCTCGAAGCCCTTAATCCTTTTGGTAATTTCGCCAATGTCTCAGTTTTAAAGAATCACCAAGTTTCACCCGCTAACGTTTATATCTGTGCCTTAGGACTCCCCCTGGTTAAATCGAAATTACTTGCTCCATTGATTGAGCAGAAGGCAGAGTTTATTTCTTTTATTCATCCGACGGCTGTCATCGGCGAAAGAGTAAAGATAGGTCGCGGAGTGGTTGTTTGCCCCGGAGCGAGTATTTCCGTGGATATTTCGATTGGCGATTTTTCTATGATTGGACCCAATACTACCATCGGACATGATGGCACTATTGGCGCATGGTGTACGCTGTGTGCACAGTGCGATGTCACTGGTCGTGTTACCATTGGCGACGGAGTGTTTTTAGGAAGTCGGGTTTCCATTATACCCAGCAAAAAAGTTGGCCGTGGCTCTATTCTTGGTGCTGGTTCCGTGGTAATATCCGATGTCCCCGAGGGAGTGACGGTGGTCGGTAACCCCGCGCGTATTTTATAAATCTCATATGAAAAAATTTATCTTATATTTTGGCGGGTTTTTATTACTAAGTATTTTTGCTTTAATCATTTATACGGAGTTTTTAAGTTCCCGTTCACGTCGCTTCACGGGAAGCTTGGAAAAAGTTTTACCACCCGACGGTTTTGACGGTTGGAAACGTGAATCTATTCCGCTGGGCGATTCAAATGCCGCCAAAGCTAATGTGCAGGGTATTTTAAATTACAGTCAGGCTGTTCAGTATTTATATACCAAAAATAAATCGCAGTTCCTCATCTATGTTGCCTATTGGGAGCCTTCTACTGTTTCCGTGGCGGATGTAGGAACGCATAACCCCGATTCTTGCTGGGTGAATAATGGCTGCACGAGAACTGACCGCGACTTTGCCGTCGCTGGAAAAGTGGGTTCACGCTTACTTCAGCCCTACGAATATGGACAATATATTACGCCGCGTGGTGATCGTCAGAATGTGTTATTTTGGCACCTAGTAAATGGGCAGCCTAATCGTTATGCGGATCAAGAACAAGGCTGGCGTGCTGGACTCAAGGGGCGCATGGAAAGACTTCCCTTGCTCATCAAAGACTTCAAAGAATTTGGACTTAACCAAAAAAACGAGCAGATGTTTATCCGTGTTTCCACCTTTTTACCCGTAAAAAATTTACTCGCTGATCCAGCGAACGAGAAAATTTTTAATGCTTTAGAAGAAATTGGAATCTTTCAAAACCAAGCTTGGAAATAGTTTAACTGATTAAGCAAAAATTATTTTCCTAAAATTTCATGATTCCTTTATACGTTGATTTAGATGGCACCTTACTTCGTGGTGATTCCTTGCACGAGGCTTGCACCCGTCTACTTTTAAAGCCGAGCAAGTTTTTGAGCGTGGCTTTGTCGTTACTACGTGGAAAAGCTGCCTTTAAACAAAAAGTAATCGAATCCGTTGAGCTCCCCGCCGCAACATTGCCTTATCGCCATGATTTTATTGAATGGCTTAAAATACAAAAAGCATCTGGCCGTAAACTCATTTTAGCCACTGGAGCTGACCGTGAAATTGCCACACGTGTTGCGGAATATTTAAATCTTTTCGACGAGGTCTTGGCTAGCGAGGGGAAGATTAACATTACCGGAGGAAATAAATTAGATGTCATTAAAGCACATGCTGGAAATCAGCCTTTTGCCTATGCTGGCAATGACACCATTGACCTGATTATTTGGAATGAATGCGCTTCGGTTGTTCTAGTGGGGGATGGTGTTAAATATGTTAAAAAAATTAAACCCTCCGTCCTTATCGAAAAACAATTTTCTGATGAGGTTAACAAACCCGCTAAAATCCTGAAGTTATTACGTCCGCATCAATGGGTAAAAAATATATTAATTTTCCTACCTGCCGCCGCTGCTCATCAGCTAACTTCACTGCCGATTATAAAATCAGACTTAGCCTTATTCGCAGCCTTTTCACTCTGTGCCTCAGGTGTTTATGCCGCCAATGATTTATTAGATTTACCGAGTGATCGAAAGCACGCTCATAAGCATAATCGTCCTTTAGCTTCAGGTGCTGTCAGCATTCCTGTAGGTTTATTTTTAGCGATAACGCTTCCTGTGGCTGGTTTAATCACTGCAACCTACACGGTGGGCTGGGGTGCCACAGCCATGGTAGCTTCCTATTGGATTATTACTACCTATTACTCCTTCAGTGGTAAACGCGTGCCGCTCTTAGATGTTTTTCTCCTTGCTGGACTTTATACATTCAGAGCGGTTGCCGGGTCCTTGCCGATTAATTCAGGTATGTCCGAGTGGATGGCTGCCTTCTTGCTCTTTTTATTTTTCAGTTTGGCATGTCTCAAACGCTTTTCTGAATTATTAAATTTACCTGCTAATCAAAACGAAAAAATAGCTGGTCGTGGTTACATCAGAGAAGATTACCAATTAATGGCGCTACTAGGAGTCGGATCGGCGTTCGCCTCAACTTTGGTTGTTTGCCTCTACGCTGCTAGTCCCTCGGTGACTGGACTTTATGCCAAGCCATTTTATTTAATGGCGATAGCTCCCTTGGTGTTATTCGGCTTGGCGCGCTTTTGGCTGCAAGCTTGGCGTGGCGAGTTGCACAACGATCCCGTAGTCCATGCCTTAAAAGATGGAACATCATACCTATTGATCCTGTTGTCTGCCCTAGCCATGTTGGCAGCAACAAGCCTATAAATTTATGCCAGATAACCTTATAGCCGGTTGGGGAAATTTGCCTATTTCAAATGCCGAGGTGAAAACACCTGATACTGACCTTGGTCTTTCCAACCAAGTATCATCGGGTTCGCAGTTTATAAGTCGTGGGCTTGGTCGTGCCTATGGTGATGCAGCTTTACCCTCAAAAGAGAGCGGCGCGGTCATAAGCGGACTTGGGCTAAAAAGATTTTTATCTTTTGATGAGTCTTCGGGTATTTTAGTCGCTGAGTCGGGCGTTAGCTTGGCCGAAATAATAAAAGTTTTTTTACCTCGGGGATGGTTTCTTCCCACCGTGCCTGGCACAAAATTTGTTACTTTAGGCGGAGCGGTGGCTGCAGATATACACGGAAAAAACCATCATATCGACGGCACGCTGGGTGTTCACGTGGTCTGGCTTGATCTGGTTATTGCCAATGGGGAAACCCTCCAATGCTCGCCTTCCCAAAATGTAGATATTTTTCGGGCTACAGTGGGTGGCATGGGTTTAACTGGTCATATCATCCGTGTGGCCATTCGCCTTCGTCGTGTCCCTAGCGCCTATTGCAAAGTTAGATATATCAAAAGTAAGAACCTTGCTCACACCCTTTCTCTGCTGTCCGAGCATGATGTAAATTATCGTCACACAGTCGCATGGATGGACTGTCTGGCCAGTGAGGAAAAATTAGGCCGTGGGGTTTTAATGTTAGGCAATGAAGCAGAAACAACGGATTTATCTCAATCACAGCTAAAATCCGGACCACATAAGTTACCCAATCGCCCACAGCTTTCGGTACCCTTTAATTTCCCCTCCTGGTTTCTGGGTAATACTTTTGTCAGTATTTTTAATTTTCTCTTCTATGGTTTGGCTAAAAATACGGTAAAGATTGTAGATTACGAAAAATTCTTTTTTCCACTGGATACAATAAAACACTGGAATCGAATTTATGGTCGTCGGGGCTTCGTTCAGTTCCAAGCCTATTTTCCTGATGCCACGGCAGAAAAAGGCTTACAAGAGTGTCTTGAGGCAATCAGTCGAGTAGGCTTAGCATCGTTTTTGGCCGTATTAAAGCGTTCAGGCAAAGCGAATGAATTTCCGTTATCTTTTTTAGATAAAGGCTATACCTTGGCTTTAGACATACCGGGTGACCCCAAAAAACTTCCGCTATTGATGAACGAACTAGATGCTATTCTAGCAAAATATAACGGCAGAATTTATTTTGCTAAAGATGCCATGGTGAATCCGGATTTAATCCCTACCATGTATCCAGGACTCAATGAATTTAAGCGTATCAAGGCTTCGGTAGATCCCAAGGGGCTTATTCAATCACGTCTTTCTAAGAGACTCCATTTACATGACTAAACTAAAAGCTGTTCTTATTGTTGGGGCAACCTCACCGATTGCACGGGCCTATGCGGACCGATGTGCTCAAGCGGGACACCCTTTAATCCTGGCGGGCCGTGATTTAAAAGAAATCAATAGCACGGCTAGTGATTTAGCGATTCGCTATGAAGTTAAAACAGACGTAGTATTTTACAACGCCGCTGAACAAGGGGCAGGAGTATCGCTTGCCAAACAAGCTTTAGCCCAAGATCTCGCCAGCGTGGTTGTATTTCATGGTATTATGGTTGGCCGTGAAGGCTTCTCGGAAATGTTGCAGATTAACTGCGGCTCGATTGCAGAATTATTTGAAGCGCTGATTGATGGTGCTGTAGCATCTAATCAAAAGCCCACTTTGGCTGCGGTATCCTCTGTGGCCGGAGATCGTGGTCGCCAATCTAATTATCCCTATGGTGCATCTAAAGCTGCTCTGGATGCCTATTTATCGGGTTTAAGAAATCGTGCCTATCCACTGGGTATCAATGTCATCACCATTAAGCCTGGTTTCGTGCGAACCCGTCTCACTGAAGGAAAAGTAAATCCGAAATCACCCTTACTAGCTTCACCTGAAAAAGTGGCTGGAGATATTTTTAATGCCGTTCAGTCGGGTCGTAGTATTTGTTACACTCCCTGGTTCTGGGCTTATATTATGTGTATTATTCGTTCTATTCCGGAGTTTATTTTTAAAAGGCTGAAACTGTGATTACGGCCACCCAGATTTTTTGGCGGTATTTATTGTTCTGTTTATTAGCGATCATCGCTAATTTAGGGCTCCAAGCGATTGCCCACGAAATAGTGCACACGCCTGATTGGTTTTCCATGGGAATAGGAACCGCCGGGGGCCTAGTTTTAAAATATATCTTAGATAAAAATTTCATTTTTTTCGCAGAAAAAACTACGGCCGTGCGAGATTTCAAACGTTTTGTTATTTATACTCTCTTTGGTCTACTGACGACATTCCTCTTTTGGTCTACCGAATGGGCCTTTATTAAACTTTGGGCTCATCCCTTCTCGCGCTATTGCGGCGGAGTTATCGGTTTGTCTCTAGGATACTATATTAAATATAACTTAGACCGAAAGTGGGTTTTTAAAATTATCTAATCTTAAGCCATGTTTTCCAAATTCAAAAAAAATTTTTTAGTATTTTCAGTTTTCTGGCTTGTGGCGTCAGCTACTTATTCCGGCTTTATTGCGAAGTGGGGTTTGAGGGACTCGCCCCAGGATTATAAATATAACTTAGAAAAAATGCTAGATGGTACTGCTTATAAACCCTTTGTTTACAGACAGCTACTTCCGTCGTCGGCAAACTTTATAGGCAATAATACACCCGAAAATTTTATAAATTTAGTAAATGAAAAATATAAATACGGGCCTTTTAGAGATTATGCTTTTTCCAGTAGTCTGATTGGAGCTCCAGCTAAATATAAATTTAAGTGGCTTATTGTATATTGGATGGGCTTTGGTATGTTGCTGGGATCTTTATACATAATACGTGGCATTCTTTCTGACCTTGGTCTTAGCCCTTTAGCTGCTGTTTTTGCTCCGTGTATATTTAGCCTATGTATGCCCATTATCCAAACCGGTGGGGGCTACGTATATGATTATAGCGAACTCTTTTTTATGTCTTTAGCGGTCTATTTGACACAAAAGAATCGCCCCGTGCTACTCTTGCTTGTTGTTGCTTTAGCCACCTTTAATAAAGAATCATTTATATTTTTCCTACCTGCTCTTTACCCATTTTTACCTAAGTCCGAGCTGATAAGTAAAACACACTTTTTTTATGGGCTACAGTTTTTATTTTCAGCCTGCATAAATTTATGGATAAAAAATATCTATAGTGGCAACGAAGGTAAAATGCTAGAAATCTGGTTCACGACAAACATCCAAAATTATCTTAATCCTATTACTTATTTAAAATTTGATGGGTCTTACGGTTTACTTGCGCCTAAAGGTTTTAACATACTTACTGTTTTGTTAATTTTAATTTTAATTAAAATATCATGGAAATATTTAGACCCAAAATTGCAGAAGCATTGTTTAATCGCCTTTTTTATTAATTTCCCTCTCTTTATCATCCTTGGGTTTTATAATGAGATTCGAGGTTTAAGTCTTCTCTATATATCATTAACTTTTTTAATTGCTTATGCTATCGACAACTACGGCAAGGAATTTCCTTCAGAGCCTTTAAAGATATAAAAGTTTTCAATAATTATGAAAAAAATCTATTTATCTGCGCCTGATATCGGTAAACTTGAGCAGGTCTACGTGAATGAGGCCTTTGCCACCAATTGGGTGGCTCCTGTGGGTCCTCACATCGATGCCTTCGAAAGAGAATTTTCTCAGGTCGTTGGAACGAAGTATGCCGTCGCGTTATCTTCAGGCACGGCCGCTTTACACTTAGCACTCCGCCTGGCTGGGGTGACAGCGGGTGACGAAGTTTTGTGCTCTTCGCTCACGTTCATTGCTTCCGCTGCTCCGATTACTTACTTGGGCGCCCATCCAGTATTTATTGATTCCGATGAAGTCAGTTGGAATATGGATCCCGCTTTAGCTATTGAAGTTATAGAGAAAAAGGTGCGCGCTGGTAAAACTCCTAAGGCGCTCGTCTTAGTTCACTTGTATGGACAATCCGCCGATACCCAACCGATTAAGGAGTGCTGCGATAAGCACGGCATTAAACTCATTGAGGACGCCGCCGAGGCCCTTGGAGCTACTTATAAGAGCGGTACACCAGGTTCAATGGGTTGGGCCGGAATTCACTCCTTTAATGGTAATAAAATTATCACCACGTCAGGAGGCGGTATGCTGGTCACGAATGACGAGAAATTAGCGACAACCGCCCGATTTTTATCCACCCAAGCTCGCGATCCAGCTCCACATTATCAACACACGACGATTGGTTATAATTATCGTATGAGTAATATTTGTGCGGGTATTGGTCGTGGTCAATTAAGTGAGCTCGGCAAGAAGGTGGCGCGACGCCGAGCGCACTTCGCCGCTTATCAAGAAGCATTTAAAACTTTTCCTGGTGTAGCGATGCAACCCGAGGCGTCTTGGGGTAAATCCACCCATTGGTTAACCTGTTTAACAGTCGATCCAAGCAAGTCGCCAGTATCCCGTGAAGAGGTTAGACTGGCTTTAGAAAAAGAAGATATTGAAAGCCGGCCGATCTGGAAGCCCTTACACCTTCAGCCCGTATTTGCTCAAGCTGAGTATCATGGTCGTGGGGTGAGTGATAGAATTTTCGAACAAGGCTTATGTGTTCCGTCGGGCTCAGGTATGTCGGACAGCGAGCGCAATCGCGTCATTGATTCGACGGTGAAACTGTTTGCTAAATAACCTTAAACTAAATCACAAAATCAAACCGCTAACGAAGCGGTTTTTTTGTGCCTGTTTATTTGGGTTGGGTCTTTAAACTATCTACCTAAATTTTGACGAAAGTACGCCAACGATTTTTCCAGGCCTTCACGGAGTTGAATTTTGGGTTCCCAGTGATTTAAAAGTTCTTTTGCCTTATCGATATTGGGGCAGCGTTGCTTGGGGTCATCCACGGGCAGGGGATTGAACACGATGGGTAGTTTGGATCCGACCAGCGCTTGGACTTTTTCGGCGAGTTCGAGCATGGTGAACTCATTGGGATTACCGAGATTGATGGGTCCTGGATTAGAGGGCAGGGCGAGTACACGAACAAATCCCTCAATAAGATCGTCCACATAGCAGAAGGAGCGGGTTTGTTGTCCGGTTCCATACACGGTGAGTGCCTGGCCTTTCAGCGCCTGTAGGATGAAATTCGTCACTACGCGTCCATCATCATCACGCATGTAAGGTCCGTAGGTGTTAAAGATGCGAACTAGACGTGCATCCACTCGCCCTAACCGCTGGAAGTCGGCACACAGGGTCTCGGCGGCACGTTTACCTTCGTCGTAACAAGCCCGAGGCCCGATTGGATTTACATTTCCGACATAGTTTTCTGACTGAGGGTGAACGAGGGGGTCGCCGTAAATTTCTGAGGTCGAAGCCTGCAGCAGACGGGCCTTATAGCGCTCCGCATTATCGAGCGCATTAAGCATGCCTAATACAGAAATACGCAGCGTATAAACGGGGTCGCGTTGATAATGAGGTGGTGACGCCGGGCAGGCTAAATTACAAAGCACATCACACGAAATATCATAGGGGTTAACCACGTCATGTTCAATGAAGCTAAACCGTGGATTCTTTTGTAATAAAGCGATGTTCGATTTGCTACCGGAGTGAAAGTTGTCGAGTCCAATGACCTCGTGTCCGTCAGACAGTAAGCGTAATGCTAGATTGGTACCTAAAAACCCTGCCGCTCCAGTGATGAGGTACTTCATGTGTGTTATTCTGTTAAAATAGTTATTATAGCCAAGTTACTTAGCGTCACCCTCAAACTCTTCCATGGTAGCTGCCTTACTTGAATTAATATTGCTACGATTTAGGACGACAAAAAAAGTTCTTACGACGATTTTAAGATCCAACCAAAAGCTACTGTTATCGATGTATGAAACATCGAGCGCAAATTTCTCATCCCAACTGATGGCGTTGCGGCCATTGATTTGGGCTAAACCCGTGACGCCTGGTTTCATTTCCATGCGTCGCGCCTGAAATTTATTATAGCGTGGTAAATAGCGCATCATTAAAGGGCGTGGGCCGACGACGCTCATATCTCCGATGAGCACATTCCACATTTCGGGAAATTCATCGAGCGTGGTGGATCGCAAAAATTTGCCAAAGGTGGTCAGGCGTACTTCGTCAGACAGTAGATTTCCTGCTTCGTCTCTGGCATCTGTCATGGTTCGGAATTTTACCATACGAAAGGGCTTCGCGTCTTTACCGGGGCGCTCTTGAATAAAGAAAATGGGTGAGCCGAGTTTAATCCGTACTAAAACTCCAACGACGATTAAGAGTGGCGAAAACCCGATGAGCCAAGCCAGCGAAAAAATAATATCGAAGGCTCTTTTGAAAAAATGATACATTGGGGTAGTGGTGCACTAATTTTAGATTTAATAAGGGTAGAGCAACACCTATATATAACCCTAGAGTAAAAAGAAATTACTAGAGATTTATTTCACTGATTTCTAGGGCCTTCAATTCAACCGCATTTTCAAACTGAACCTTAAATTCTACTTGTTCGGCCCAAGCGGGAGATGAGACAATCAGCGATCCAGTGGATTCATCGACAAGCTGTGATCGAGTAAGGCTGCGTTCATTCCCGGTTGAGTCGTGGCCCTGGGCGTCACGACCTTTGAAAGTCGCTAATAACATTATTTTCCCGCCTACGGGGTTATGGGTTAGGCTAAACTTTAATAATTTTTTCGCACTGGTGGTTTCAGTATGACGTAAGATGCCACTTTG
>JBAXUJ010000010.1:0-18272 GCA_037129735.1 Opitutia bacterium
GACGAAAAAGAAGGACAAAACGACAGATGGCAAGCGGTCAAAATACTTCCCTTGCACTAAAGGTAATTTTGAACAGATTATAACTATGAAATCATCTCCGACCCGTGGAAGTTATGGCGTTTTAGGGCTTTTAGTTTTACTCACACTCGGGATTGGCTGGATGGGCTCTCGTGCAACCTTGCCTGAAATTCCCACCTGGTACGCCCAACTCAATAAGCCATCGTTTAATCCACCCAATTATCTTTTTGGACCGGTCTGGAGCTCACTCTATCTTTTGATGGCCATCTCGCAATGGTTGGTCTGGGAGTCTAAGCAGAGTAAATCGATAAAACTATTTTTTTTCTAATGCTCGTCTGCAATGTGCTCTGGTCTCCAGTCTTTTTTAAATACCACCAACTAGGCTGGGCACTCGTAGTATTAGCAGGCTATTTAATCACACTCGGTGCGTGGGTGCGTTGTCTTTACCTAGAAAACAAAACGGCGGCGTACCTGCAAGCTCCCCATGTATTGTGGGTGAGCTTTGCAACGATACTCAACGCGAGTATCTATTTACTCAATCGTTAGATGGATACTGGACGGCCGGTTTGAGCGGAGACGTAAATCGCGTCAATCACTTGCATCAATCGCAGTGCTTGCTCGGGCGTATTTAATGGAGCGGCTTTACCCTCAATCGCTTCAATAAAATTAGCAGCCGAGTCGGATCGACCCATATCAAGACACTCAGGCGTTTTGATGATGCGATTCACGCTCTTCCCGTTTTCTTGAACGTACAACTCGCACGTATCAATGGCAGTATCGTCTAAACCATCTGTACCGAAAAGGCGTTCTACTTTACCACCCGCTTTAGTGCCTTGAAACACTACCGAGACTTCTTCGCGCTTCACCATCTCAGCCCAAGAAACTTGCAGCGTTAAAACCTGGCCTGATTTAAAAGTAATAAAACCATGAGCTGCATTTTCCACATCGGTCACTCCGCCCACTACATCAGCGATACCCCATGGACCTTTAAAAGATTTGTCCTGAATAAAATCATTGAAGGTCTGACCCATGACATGAGCAGGCTCTGGATAACCCATGAAATACATGGCTAAATCAACCATGTGCAATAAGTCGATGAGTGGACCACCACCCGATAATTCTTTCGTGGTGAACCATCCGCCAAAACCAGGAATACCTGTGCGACGAATCCATTTGGCTTGGGCTGAATTAATTTTCCCAGCTTCACCGTTATTAATTAATTTCATCATCGCCTGCGATTCAGGGCGGGCGCGATTATTGAAATTAAACATCACTTTTTTTCCCGAAGATTTAGCGGCCGCGATAATCTCGTTCACCTCGCGGGCACTCAAGGCGGGTGGCTTCTCACAGAAAACATGCTTACCGGCCTTAAGACACTGAATCGCCAAGGGAGCATGGAGTTTATTCGGGACGATGATACTCACCGCATCCAATTCAGGACAACCAGCGAGCATCGCCTCAACGGATTCAAAAACATTGGGCACACCGTATTTCTCAGCAGCCTTCTGGGCGGCCGCGGTGTGGCGATCAGCAATCGCGATAATTTTTGCGCCAGCTTTTTGAAATCCTGCAGCGTGATACTGCAACATTCCGCCTGCTCCGATAATTCCAACTTTGATAGTCATAAAATATTAATAATTTATTTTTTCTGTTTTTGGCGATCAAAGGCTGCATCAAAAGCGATGGCACTCGGTGGGAATGACAGACGCTTCACAAAGGCACAGCTTTCAGTAGCTCCATGAAAACGATCCATCCGCCCATCTTCCCACTCAACCGAGAGCGGACCCGCATAACGGATATCGTTCAGCGCAACGATTACCTCTTCGAATTTTACATCACCGCGACCCACGGAACGAAAATCCCAAGCGCGGCGTGCATCACAGAAGTCGGTGTGTCCGCCGAAGATACCCACTGTACCGTCACCATGACCCCACCAAGCATCCTTCATGTGCACGTGGTGAATTTTAGAGGCAAAGGTATGTATAAATTTAATATAATCCACGCCTTGGTAGCCCAAGTGACTGGGGTCATAATTAAAACCAAAGCGTTTATGATTACCCACGGCTTCAAGGGCACGCTGTGCAGAAACAATATCAAAAGCGATTTCGGTCGGATGAACTTCTAAGCCAAAATACACATCGTGTTTTTCAAAGGCTTCGAGAATTGGGAGCCAGCGTTTGGCGAAATCGTTGTAACCCTTTTGGAGAAAAGCCTGACTCGTTGGAGGGAACGCATAAAGCGCATGCCAAATAGATGAGCCGGTGAAACCATTAACCACGACCTTGCCCGAACCCTTAGGCAGCTTAGACATATAGGACTTACCGTAATCAAAGAATTTACGTGCTGCTTCTGCGGTGAGAATCATTTCTGCCGCTGCACGCGTGCGAACGCCTTCAGGATTTCCATCGCCCCAAATGTGCGGCGAGAGAATCGCCTGATGTCGTTCATCAATATTATCACAGGTAGCTTGACCTACCAGGTGTGATGAAATGGCCCAGCAACCTAATCCATTTTTTTCTAATAAAGCCCAAACAGATTCAATATACCCTTTTTCTTTAACGGCGCGTGTGACATCAAAGTGATCACCCCAGCAGGCTAATTCTACACCATCGTAGCCCATAGCCTTAACCTTGGGCAAAAGTTCAGCAATCGATAGGTCGGCCCATTGGCCAGTAAAGAGTGTAACAGGATGGAGTGACATAGGGGCGAGGTCAGGGTTAAGTAATTATTAAATCAACAATTCCTACTCTACAGAAAGTTCCCTAGATGCAAAGGAAGATATCTTGTATTAATGCGTACTTTTTTTATGCTGTTGGTCACTTCGATACCATCCGCTCGATAAACTATTTGCATGCAAGTTGTACAAACCATTTCAGAATTACGTCAGGTACTCGATAAAGTGCGTGCTGGAGGGAAAAAAATTGGTCTCGTGCCGACAATGGGTTGCCTGCACGAGGGTCATCTCGCGTTAGTTAAACGGGCCCGCAGTGAAGCAGATTTCACCGTGGTCTCTATCTTTGTTAATCCCACCCAGTTTGGTCCAAACGAAGATTTTTCAAAGTATCCTAGAACCTTCGAAGCGGATTGTGATGCCTGCAACAAAGCCTCGGTGGATCTTATTTTCGCTCCGAGTGTTGAAGAATTTTATCCGAAGAATGCGAACACCTGGGTAGATGTTGAAAAAGTAACCACCGGGCTTTGCGGAGCCTTTCGACCCGGACACTTTCGTGGCGTAAGTACGGTCGTAGCGATGCTCTTCAATGTGATTCAACCGACATGCGCCGTGTTTGGTCGAAAAGACTTACAACAATGTGTGGTCATTAAACAAATGGTTCACGACCTGCACATACCGGTTAAGGTAATCATCGATGAAACGGTTCGTGAGCCTAGCGGACTCGCGATGAGTTCAAGAAATCGATACCTCACCCCCGAAGAACTGCAAAAAGCTACAGCGATACCTGCCGCCTGCAAAGTAGCTCAAGAGTTAGTAAAAAATGGTGAAACGAATCCTATCCTGGTTGAGAAAGCTGCTATTAAAAGACTCACCCAAGATGCGTCACTTCGCATCCAGTATTTAAAGGTCGTCCACCGTGAAACATTAAGCGAAGTCACCAAAATTATTCCTGGTGAATGCGCGTTGGCCCTAGCCTGCTATTTGGGCAACACTCGCTTAATCGACAACGTCGATTTATAATTTACGCGATAATACCTTCAGCAACCTTACCGTAATTATCGGTCAGACGGAAATCGCGACCGTTGTATCGATAGGTAAGTTTAGTGTGATCAAAGCCCATTAAGCGCAGGATAGTTGCATGGAGATCATGAACATCAACGCCATTGGAAACCACTTCGCCGCCAATGTCATCGGTCTCACCATAATTAATTCCAGCCTTAACTCCCCCACCCGCCATCCAAGCACAATAGGCTTTCGACCAGTGATCGCGACCGCTGTTCGGATTGACTCTGCCCGCTGTGGTAGGCGTACGACCAAACTCACCACCCCAGATGACTAAAGTAGATTCTAAGAGACCACGTTCTTTTAAATCTTTAATTAAAGCCGCCGCGGGACCGTCAATCGCCGCACCGGTGCGAGTCGCAGCAGCTTGAATATTATTATGGTGATCCCAACCACCTGCATCGATTTGTACAAAGCGAACGCCACGCTCAACGAGTCGACGTGCACATAAAAGTTTAGCGCCTAATTCTGTCTTCCCGTAAGCATCGCGGGTCTTTTGTGATTCCTTAGAAATATCAAACGCATCTGTCGCTGCCGTCTGCATTCGGAATGCTAATTCAAAAGACTCAATACGGGCCTCCAGCTGTTCATCTTTTTGTACCGTCTGTATATGCTGTTGATTAAGCTGGTGAACCAGATCGAGCTGTTTTCTTTGTGCCTCTTTATCGTAATCCTTGAAATCATTTTTAAGATTTGGGATGACTCGATCAGGGGCAGCATTAGCACGGAAAGTCGTTTGCGCACCTTGATAGATGCTCGGTAAAAAGGCGGCCTGACGTGCTTCGACCTGACCACCCAAACTGACGAACCCTGGTAAATCTTGGCTCTCGGTTCCGAGTCCATATAAAACCCATGAACCTAAGGACGGCTTCGTTAGAATAGCTGAACCAGTATGTAAAAGTTTAGACGCTGGACCGTGCGCCGGAATATCCGAATGCATGGATCGAATGATGCAAAGGTCGTCGGCAACTTCTTGTAACTTGGGAAAAATTTCGCTGATGGCTAAACCTGATTTTCCACACTGCTTAAATTCAAAGGGCGTTGGAAAGATAACTCCCGCCTGACCGGCTTTAGATTTTTCCGCTAAATCTTTCATGCCAGGTTTATAATCGAAAGTATCCAAGTGCGAGGGAGCTCCACCCGCAAAAATATGAATAATATGTTTAGCTTTAGCCGGCAGTGGCGCTGCGCGTACTTTTAAATTTAACGGTCCTTCCGCACGAGCATCGGTAATCAATCCGCGTGAGAGCATTGTACCGAATGCCAACGTTCCCATACTCAATCCTGTTTGACGAAGGAACTCGCGACGAGAATTCGCTTCGGGAATCCGATTACTGCAATTGGGAGTTTCCATAGTTAAATAATAGTAGGTTAATCGAGGTATACAAATTCGTTCGAACAAATCATGGCTTGGGCGAGCATTTCCCAAGGGGAAACCTTAGCTCGCGAGGCTTTAACCCCTAAATTTTTCATGACCCCGCCTTCAATCTTCGTAGTCACAGCAGGATTTTCAATCGGTTTAGGGGCATCTTTAGCTAACTTCTTTTTCTCACCTTTGGTCGGTTGAGCAGCGACCGACTCAGCTGCAACGCCAGTGACTTTTTTGATAAACTCTTTGGCCAACCTTGCTTCGTCTGACTTCGGTGTTCTTTGGAACATGATACGATACATGGTGGTGATTCTAGCATCATCATTAATGGCGCCTACGACTTCTGGACGCGCGGCCACTGCTCGTGCTACCTCAACCGACAACGGATTGTTCATGAAGAATAAAGCCTGTTGCGGAACAATAGTAGAATTGCGGCGCGAGTTAGGCATGTCCGGATCCGAAAAATCAAACTGTGCCTGTAAATCACTCAGGTGTTCACGATCGATATAACCGTAAATACTACGACGATAACTCAAGGGCTCATCGGTAATATTTACCGGGCGACCGCCCACTGTGGAATCCATTTTTCCAGTGAGCATAATAAGTGCGTCGCGGATACTTTCGAAATCGAGTCGACGTAAATTAGAGCGCCAGAGGTATTTATTTCCCGCATCGATTTTGTTCGGGTTATTATCATCGTGGCTCGCAAACATCGGATTCATCGCGGGGTTAGCCGACTGACGATAGGTTTGCGAAGTGAGCATCTTTCGATGCAGATTTTTCAGCGACCAACCGTTCTCCACAAATTGCGCTGCCAACCAATTTAACAATTCAGGGTGTGTAGGTTTTTCGGACATGTTTCCGAAGTCATCGAGTGAACTCACAATACCCGCACCGAAGTGCTGCATCCAAACACGATTCACTAAAACACGTGCGGTCAGAGGATTATTGGGGCTAGCAATCGCTTGAGCTAACTCCGCTCGACCACTGCCTTGTGTAAAGGGAACGCGATTAGGACCCGAAAGAATTTCTAGGAACTGGCGATTTACGACGGGACCTTTTTTATTACGATCACCTCTTAAAAATACATTACTGTTTTTAGGACTCAATACATCCGCCACAACCATGGCTTTGCCTGGTCCACCCGAGTGCGTGAGTTCCAGTTTATTAATTTCTTCGAACTGGAAATATTTTCCAGGAATTTTATTATTTAAGAAATTGGGCTTATCCTGCCATGCATAACAAAAACTGCGGGTCGTAATCAAGGAAAGCATCTTAGGATTAGTATCGATATCCTCGTAGCTGGGTAATGGCCATGGCCAGGCCGCGAGTTGAATAATATCTGGGTTATCCTTCTCGCCCGCCCGTCCTGGCGTACTGCGCATGTCGATATGTTTATCAATCTGGGCGCTGTATTTCTTGAACATAGCTTGATACGCCAAGGCGACATCATCAATAGTTTTAGGTTTTAAATTTACCAATGCCTCAGCCACATAGGGATTAATGGGGACCTTCTTATTGGCTAAAACAGTGGCAATCACCTGTGGAGCCTTCTCTTCAAATTCTTCTGCTGGTATTTTTTGTAAATGGGCTAACGGCGCCGTAATGGGAGAAATTTTATTTATAATAATTGAAGTATCGACCTCACGAACGAGAGTGAAATTATAGGTCTTCTGTAAATCGGCCGAACGAGTGGACTTAAATCCAGCCAACGCCGATAAAGCTCGGCCAGCGAAATCTTTATGCAAGGTCGCTAGTTGAGCGCGGATATAACGATAATAACCACGCGTATTTGACTCCACCAAGTCTTTCATTTTTTTGTCAAAATCAGCACGCTCAGTCGCAGTGGGTATACGCGTTGTCTTAATCATTGGCTCGTCTAACGGCTCCATGGTTGAAGCAAAAATTCCATGGAGTGAATAATAGTCAGCGGTGGGAATCGGATCGAATTTGTGATCGTGGCAACGCGCACAGGCTACCGTGAGACCCAGAAACGCTTTTGTCGTCGTATCAATTCTTTCGTCAATCGTATCGTCGTTATTATCAAAACGTTTTCCGACCGTAATGAAACCTAAAGCAGCCAGACGGGGGTCATCTTTGGCGAGGTCAGGTAATCGATCAGCGGCCAACTGCTCGACGATAAATTGATTGTAAGGTTTATCCTGATTAAAGGCATCGATGACATAGTCGCGATAGGTCCAAGCATTGGCGTAAGCTTCGCCGCGCTTAATGCCATTACCCGGAGTGTCGGCGTAACGAGCTGAGTCCAACCAATGTCGGGCCCAACGTTCACCGTATTGAGGCGATGCCAGTAATCGATCGACTGTTTTTTCTACTAAATCACTAACCGCATGCGCAGATTTATTCCGTTGTAATAAATACGAATCAACCGCGCTGGCATTGGTGTAGTCGCGACTGAAAGCTTCGACTTCAGTATTGGAAGGTGGCAGGCCAATTAAATCGTAGTTCAATCGACGCAACAACGACTCACCATCAGTCGGCGCAGAGGGCTTTAATCCCTGTTCGTCCAATTTAGCTAAAATAAAATAATCGATTTCGTTCTGACACCAAGCCTCGTTACTGACTTTCGGTAAAGCTGGTTTCGTAAAAGACTTAAACGCCCAGTGGTCGCGAGCCTTCTGTGATAAGCCAGTTAACTTAACTGCGCCAGCACCCACGGGTGCAGGTGCTCCCATCTTAACCCATTTTTCTAGTAGTGCGATTTGTGCATCCGGTAATTTAGCTCCACCTTTCTTGGGAGGCATCGATAAATCGGGATCCGTCTGATGAACGGCGGTGATTAAAAGAGACTTCTCAACACTATTGGGCACAATGGCGGCACCCGTATCGCCACCCGCTAACAAGCCAGCGCGCGTGTCCATAATTAAACCACCCTTAGAAACTCCTTCTTGGGCGGAGTGACATTTGAAACAACGATCCGATAAAATCGGTCGAATATTTTTTTCAAAAAATTCTAAATCACTCACACTGAAATTTACCTGATTTTGCTCTAAGGCTTTTTGGGCGATGAGCGGTAATTCAGAACTGGGAGCGGCATAAATAGGCACGACCCCGCCCAGTAAAAAAATGATAAAATGATAAACTAAAAATCGGGGCATGATTTATTAGCTATTATGCTAAGTTATCTGACACTAATCCAACGAAAAGGTTGCCAGTTTATTTAGTTATTCAATACCGGCCCCGAAAGGCTATTTTCGACGATTTTAAGCTTATTTCGCAAAAATTACGCAACTAGCCGACCCGACCTTCACGATCTGTTGGGTGTCGGTGAGCATACCCGATTCGGGATTGATTCGATAAGCGTTCAAAGTACCCGATTTTTGCCCCGCGCAGACCAGCCATTGGCCGTCAGGCGAAAGACCAAATCCACGGGGTGTAGCGGGCACGCCTAATTGATGCTGAACTAATTTCAACGAACCATCCGTACCGATTGAATAGACGGCGATGGAATCATGAATCCTATTGGAAACATAAAGAGTCCGACCATTAGGATGACAAAAAATCTCAGCGGTCGATGCGCCTTTGCGTTCTGCGTCAGCGGGCAACGTGTCTATCACTTGGAATGGACTAAGCGCACCCGTTTTTACATCAAAACGAAATGCTGTCACCGTGAGTGATAACTCATTACAAGCGTAGGCGAGCGGTAAGCTTGGATGAAAAACTAAATGGCGTGGGCCATCGCCTGGCTTCTGCATGACACTTACAGAATCAGCGGAACTCAGCTTACCGATATCTGCGTCGAATCGATACACTTTAATTTGATCGATGCCTAAATCAGGCACCGCGAGAAATTTATTTGTGGCATCAAAGTAAACGCCGTGAGCGTGAGGGCTCGTCTGGCGAGTAGGATTAATGCTTTTACCTTCATGTTGAACGAATCCACTATACTCCGCGAGTGAGCCATCTGCCTTAAGCGGCAAAGAGGTCACCGAGCCCGAACCATAATTAGCAGCAGTACAATTTTTCCCCGTCGCATCCACGGCGACGTGATTACAATTTTTTCCTCCAGTTGTTTGTGAGTTTAATAATTTTACCGTGCCATCCGTATTTAATTTGAAAGCTGCGACTCCGCCCGAACCATCCGACATTTCAGTCGTCGCATAAAGAGTCTGCCCATCAGGTCGAAGTGCCAAATAAGAAGCGCTTTTAATTTCAGCGAGTAAAACCGGATTAGATATTTTTCCTGTCTGGTCATCGAGAGTTCCGCGCCAAATACCTTTCGCTTCAGGCCCTAAAGTGCCGACATAAAAAGTTAGTTCACGCGCAGGTAATACCGAAGTGAGTCCAATGAATATAAGTGTGAGGTATTTCATATTAAACTCCAGCGCTGGCTTCTGCTTCACCTAGCGGTTTAGCGGAAGGATCGCGTAAATAAGAATCTGCCTTGGCGGAAACAATCACACCATAATTAATCGTGCCGAGCCAGCCCGACATAATAATGCCCACACTGCCAGCGTGATATAAGCCAGCGACTTGTTCGGGTAGACCCATCGATACTTTTAAGCCTTCAAATTTAGTTCCAAATGAAGTTCCACCAATATGTCGGACGTAACGATTAACCGTACGAGGCGTTGCTGCTTCTAAGTGATTCACTTTTTGACGAATATCTGGAATGAATTTCTCGAGGCCGACCAACGACTCTTCAATCACGCGATTTTTATGGGTCTGATAATCGACGTCCGATAAATCTGCCCAATCTTCCCAGCGTTGATTAATCGAAGTAACAACGCCGTAGCGCGGAGTTTTGGTGTGAGGTCGAGTGTCGGGATAGTACACCGAGTAAGTGCGCGACGTGGTATGGAAATCGGTTAGCTCTTTACTAGAAAATGGTTTGGCCTCTGAAGTGAAAACTAAATCGCCAATCATCGGAATACTTTCTCCTTCGCGGATACCCATGTAGACCTGACAAGAAGAAGTATTCACCCGTACCGCTTTGGCTTGGGCCAAAAATTCGGCATCAAAGGACGAAGCGTCACTGAGTTTTAAAACAGTATCTTTAATATTAGCATTCGATATCACTGTAGCGCAGGCGACTTCAGCTTCTTCACCTAAACGCGTGCCGCGCAATTTGACTCCGACCACGCGACGCACGCCGGCGGAGTCTTTTTCCACGACTACTTTTTCAACTAGGACATTACGGCGGATATCCACACCATTCGCTTTCATCTCCGCCGTCATAATATTAATCATTGTGTCCGTTCCGCCTTGAAAAATAAACACGCCCTTGGACATGAAATTCGAGAAAACAATGCCGAAAGTGATTGCCGGATCTTCTAATGTAGATCCGTTAGCGTAAGCAATCGGCTCCAACAGAAGGCGTTGGACATCGGGACGACCAGGGAAAAACTGTTCAAATAATTCACGCGTGGTACGTGGATCGTTGTCGTAATAATTCATCTCTCTTAAATGAGCAAAAAATGCCTCCACCGTTTCTGCTGGGATCTTAAATTGCTCAATCATGATACGCGTAAAATCTACGCGGTCAAAAGTCGTACGGACGTCGAAATCGGGATTAATAAAACGAACGTCTTTCAGCTGGTGAATCTTGTCAGAAATTTCTTTCGACCAATAACGTCGAGTGGACTTAATCATGCCATGCGGAAAACCGTGCAGAGAAATATCGAAGATATGACCACCGGCCCGTTTGAAGAAAGTAGCCAGACCCCCTAATTGATAGTGGTGCTCAACCAGTAAAACCTTTCGGCCAAATTTAGCTAAATTATTGGCGGCGGTCATTCCTCCTAAACCGGCTCCAATCACGACGGCATCGTAACGCGGCAAAAGATTATCGAAAGGCGAAGGCATAAATGTAGAGAAAAGGAGAAGATTAAGCCCGACTGGAGCAAGCAGAAGATAAAAGAAAACCAAAAATGCCTGCCGTGCGAACGACACCGCCTTGCAGTCGTGAGAATCTTGACTCCTAATTAAGGTATGAATCGTGCAGTACCCCTGTTTTTGCTTCTGACCTTCTCCCGTCTGTTGGCCGAAGATGTATTCACCTATTCCGACCCCCATCCTCAGGCTTATCACACGAGTACACGTGCCAGCGTAATCGACACACGTTGTAGCTCTCATCCAGAGATAAACTTTGTTTTAGAAAAAGACGGCAAACCAGCCGACACCGAGAATGCAGATGTGGACACGCGCGTAAAACCTCGCGGCCAATGTGTCATTTGGCTGATGGGCTACAATCCACTACTTGCTGAGAGATTAAATCAGTACGGTCTACATTCTATCCAAGTCGCCTACGCCCGAGAGTGGTTTAACCAATTAAATACCGAGCCCAAGGATGATACTCAGCATTTAGGCAATATTCGCTGTGAAGCGCTCACTGGATCGGATACTTCAAAATTCATCCAAATTCCTTTGCCTGACAGCATGCAAGAGCGCGCCTTCCAACTCATAAAATTTCTCGCTAAAAATCAACCCGCAGCACGTTGGGATTATTTTCTGAAAGCAGACGGCAAAAGTTTAAATTGGGAAAAAATAATTATCGCTGGATCTTCACATGGTGCCACTTCTTCGGCGCGTTTCGGCATTCAGCAAAAGGTGGCGCGCGTTGTCATGTTTTGCGGGCCGCGCGATCAATTCGAAGACTGGCAGTCACTTCCTTCCGCAACACCACCCAATCGTTTCTTTGGCTACAGTCATATTTTAGACAGTGGCTGGACGGGTAATCACTATCCTCGCTCATGGTTATTATTAGGGCTCAATAAATTTGGTCCGATTGTAAATGCCGACACCACACCACCACCCTTCGCCCATTCGAGAAGACTAACCACTGAAGGTGATGTGAAAAATGATCCCGCCAAAGCACATGGCTACGTGCAGCCGAATAAAAATTCTCCCAAAGATGCGAAGGGCAACTACCTCCAAGACGAAGTTTGGAAATATCTTTTTACATCCGATGTTAATGCGGTTGGAGCTGCGGTTGCACCCGAGGCATCGACTCCCATGGATTTAAGAAAAAAATAATTTTTATCGATGGCTTGCTCTCTGATAATTTTAAGACGTTGATAGTTCTTCTAAGATGGCCGTGCGCATCGATCTCATCACTCTCTTCCCAGCAATGGCCAACGGCTTCTTGCAGGAGTCGGTTATTGGACGAGCTATTGATAACGGGTTAATTCAGTTCAAAGCGCACAACCTGCGGGACTGGTCGAAAGATAAACATCATAAAGTGGACGATGTCCCTTATGGTGGGGGTCCAGGCATGTTAATGACCTGCCAACCCCTCTTTGATGCCGTAGACGGCCTGGCCACCCCTGGAGCGGAAGTCATCTACCTTTGCCCCGATGGTGAGCAGCTAACCAACGATTTAGCCCGCGAATTAGCCCAAAAAAGTCACTTAATCCTGGTTTCTGGCCATTATGAGGGTATCGACCAACGCTTCCGCGATGCCCGGGTTACCCGTGAAATATCGGTCGGGGACTATGTGCTAACAAATGGCACACTTCCGGCCTGTATTGTGGTCGATTGTGTCGGTCGGCAGATCCCCGGGGTACTTGGTGAGGAAAACTCCTTGACTGGGGATAGCTACAACGGCAAGTTGCTCGCCTTTCCGCAGTACACTAGACCCGCTGTTTATGATGGTCTCGAAGTGCCCCCGGTCCTCCTCGGAGGCCACCACGCTGAAATCGAAAAATGGCGTCGGGCAAAGCAAATCGAGAAGACAAAGCAACGAAGGCCCGACCTACTGGAAGACAAATAAAACCAGCCATGAGCAACCATCCCCTCCTCCAATTCGCGACCCAGTCGCAACTTAAAGCTAACCGCGGTGCCGACACATTTAAAGTCGGTGACGGCGTACGCGTCTCCACCAAGGTCCGCGAAGGCGACAAAGAACGCACCCAGGTTTTCTCGGGTATCGTAATCGCTCGCAAAGGTGGTAACGTCCAAGAAACCTTTACTGTTCGCCGCGTATCCTTCGGCGAAGGTGTTGAACGTACTTTCCCTGTTCACTCACCCAACATCGAGAAAATCGAAGTTGAGCGCGTGTCCCAAGTCATGAAGGCTCGTCTCTACTATCTGCGTGGTCGCCAAGGTAAGTCCGCTACCAAGGTTAAAGAAAAGCGTTACGATCCATCGGCTGAAACCGTTGCCAAGTAATCGTCTTCGATTAACTTTTAAAAGACCCGCTCCGGCGGGTTTTTTTATATTTTAACCCATTCGACTGGGAAGGGGTAATTTAAATGAGCGACTTCAAGCAAATCAAGCCGTTCATTATTAAGCACTTAAAGTGCTGTTTTAGCTAAATCGTGAATAACTCTTTAAATAAATTAGCACAATTTGGGAGGTGCAGGCTTGACTCTCGCCTCTCCGCCTGCGTTTTTTCTCTTTCCTCTTTTGGTTAAACCCAAGATTGGCCTTCTCTCACCTTCTCCTATTTATGTTACGCATTCGCCTCCAACGTTTCGGAACCAAGAACGAGCCGACCTATCGTCTCGTTGTGGCCGAACAACACATCCGTCGCGACGGTCGCTTCGTTGAAGTCTTGGGTCACTACAACCCAAGCGCACGCGGCAAAGCAGCTCCTCTCGTGATCAACGTCGAACGCGTTGACCATTGGATCAAGCTCGGAGCTCAACCTTCCGACACGGCTAAATCTCTGGTCAAGCGCGCACGCGCCACTGCCAAAGCTTAAGTAAATTTTTCTACGGCGGAAACGCCTCACCCTGACGACGTCTCGCCCCGCCAAAAAGCGGGGCGTTTCGTTTTAGGGGTTAATTAATTTTATTCCAACCGCCCTCGCCGTTCTTTTCCAATCTCTGAAAACCGGTTTGGCGTAATTTCTCATCGGAGACGGACTGCTTCATCGCTCCTTCTCCATACTTAATAGTCAGACTTGGTGAATCAATCACCCGACGACAAGGCTCCTTTGTCACAGGATGAAAAGTAAAATCAGGCGCATCCTTCGGGAGATCCGCCTCAAACTCCTGACCTTCTGAACCGTCGGACTTGATTACGATGTAACGTCGTAGTGGCATGATTAATTTTTATTACTACGCGGATCAAAAGCATCGCGCAAGCCATCACCCAAGTAGCTCAATGAAAGCAGCGACAGAGCAAAGGTGGTCGCAGGGATAATTAAAAGCCAGGGACATTGCTCCATGACATCCGTTCCTTCTTTAATCAACAGACCCCATGATGTCATCGGAGCCTTAACCCCCAAGCCCAAGAAGCTCACAAAGGCTTCGAGCATTAATACATTCGGAATCGTCAACGTCGCGTAAACGGCGATGGTGCCAGAAAGATTGGGAAGATAATGATTAAAAATAATTCCTAGTCGCGACTGACCTAAGGCGACCGAAGCGTCGACAAATTGTCGACTCTTCAGCTGACGCGTCTTTGTGCAAATAATGCGCGCCATGGTCAGCCAAGACACGCCGCCGACCGCTAAAAAGATCAGCCAAATATTTTGTCCGAAAACGACGGTACACAAAACAACAATGAGCGTTAATGGAAGTGTGCTGATGATATCAATCACCCGCATCGAAAAATCTTCGAAGCGACCACCGAGCTCCGCTGCTGCGATTCCGTAAATAACACCCACGAACAATGCGACCAAGGTAGCAATCAAACCAACGGTGATGGAGATTAAGCCACCTTGCAGAACGCGGGACAATAAATCGCGACCTAATAAATCTGTTCCAAACCAGTGTTCAGCCGATGGACTCGTCGGACCTAATAATAAATTTTGCGACTTATAATCGTAGGGCGAAATCCACGGAGAAAGAAAACAGACGGCCGCTAAAATAACTAGGAAGCCTAATGCGATAAGCGGTAAAGACTTCCGAGTAAATCTCTGCCAAAGCGTGGCGGGGGCTGGCGTATCTAAGGCTAGTTCGCTCATGAGTTTTTGCGCAATAAGCGCGGATCGAGCGCCGCCTTAACTAAGTCGGCAATTAAGTTTAAGACCAACAATGCCACAGCGTAAATTAAAGTGGTTCCTAAAATAAGAGTGATATCGCGATTAATAATAGCGGTCACAAACAAGCGTCCTAAGCCAGGGACATCGAATAAGGACTCTACCACGAAAGTTCCAGAAACTAAGGCGGCGGTGGCGGGACCAAGGTAAGTCACCACAGGCAAAATTCCATTTCTTAAAACGTGGATGAATCTTACACGGAAAGGAGAAATGCCTTTGGCTTTAGCGGTACGAATATAATCCAACTGACCTACTTCCAATAATTCACCGCGCGTCAGACGAGCCAAAGGCGCAGCGGTAATTAAACCTAAAGTCAACGCAGGTAAAACCAGATGAATGGGCGAGCCCCAGCCACAAGGAGGAAGCCAACCTAGTGTTTTGGAAAATACCAAAGAGAGAATTGGACCCAAAACAAAGGCCGGTAAACAAACTCCCAATAATGCAAAGCCCATCGGAACACGATCTAAGGAAGAATTAGGGTACGACGAAGCCAAGACTCCCACCGGAATACCAATCAACACCGCCAAAATAATTGAGACGGTTCCTAGCGTTACTGAAACTGGGATTCTTGATCCGATAATTTCGTTCACCGTCCATCCAGGGTATTTGAGTGAAGGTCCTAAATCTCCCTGCAGTAAATTCTTAATATAGTTTTTAAGTTGAATAACCAAGGGCTGATCCAAGCCGTAATAAGCTTCGAGACGCAGTTTCACTTCGGGTGGCAGCGGACGCTCTTTATCAAAGGGTCCACCGGGCACTGCATGAGCTAAGAAAAAAGTGGCAATCACGACCAGCAAGAGAACCGGAACCATTTCCGCCAACCTTTTTAAGACATACAAAAACATTAGGGGTTAGCGGCTTTAACTTTTTTCTCTAATTCTTCAGTTGTCGGAGGGGGCGGTAAACCGCGTGCATCGGAGCGCGACCAACCCATGCGATCCGAAACCGTTTCATATTCTTTATCATTTAATGAACTGGCTGACTTTAAACGAGTTTGGCGAATTTCACTATCGCGATGCATTTGCTCGATGGATTCTTTTTCGGCGCGTTCGCGATAAGCGGAGCAACCCATTAATAATCCCGAAGCCAGTATGCTCGTTACTAAAAATCTCATAGCATTACTATTCAGCGAGATCATCGTGGCTCAAGCACGGACAGACTTTAGATAAATTTAATCGATGGCGCGAGCGGGCGACCAAGTCGTAGAAAAAATCGCGGATGACTCGTGGAATAATTTTTAGACTCAGACCCACCCAGGGCCAAAGTCCGTCGCATTTGCTTAAAAGATAAATCACGGCCTCCGATCGCACTAGCCGACGAGAGCCAACCCAAACGACCACCGTACCATGATCACCCCCAGCGGGTTCGCCTAAAATTCGGGCCACTTCGCCCGCATTCTGAGCAAAAATGAAATGCTTACTTTGATTTCGGGCACTAAACCAAATCATCGTGCGATTACAGAGCGTGCAATCCCCGTCAATGAGGACAATAGCTGGGCTAATCGACATAGCCATAGAGTGAAGAAATCAGCCCAAGAGTGAAGGCCTTTTAGCCCATTTCGCACATTATCAGGAAAAGAGTCCAAAACGTCGAAAAGCGCTTGTCATCATACTGCTAGAGTGCCAAATAAGCCCTTCCTACTGGGCCGGAAGGGTATCCAAGTGGCTAAAGGTCGCGGACTGTAAATCCGTTCAGCTTCGCTGTTCGTGGGTTCGAATCCCACCCCTTCCACCAGCAGGAATTTCAAAGCCCCCGAAGAAAGGGGGTATTTTGATTAAATCCGCGTTGACTCCGAGGGCTAGCCACGGCTTCCCTAATACTTCACATGGCAAACATCAAAGCTAACAAAAAGAGCGTTCGTCAGACCGCCGCTCGCGCCGCTCGTAATAAGATCGTCCGCACCCGTCTGAAAACCCTCGTTAAAGGTTTCACTGCAGGCTCACCCACCGCGGCTGCCTCACTCGTTGCCTCAGCTGCTGATAAAGCAGTTAAGTCCGGCGTGATCCATCGCAACAAAGCTAATCGCATCAAGGCCCGCCTCGCGAAGAAATTAGCTGCTGCAAAAAAATAGTGATTTAAAGTTTTTTCCAAGAACCCCGCCGTCTTCGCGACGTCGGGGTTTTTTATTTTAAATATGACCAAACCTCTCTCCATCGGATTTCCTAGTGGACTCTTTGGCGAGGAATCCTTGCGTCTCGATATTCTACAACAAGGGGATGGTTGGTTCGCGATTTCTAAACCTGTTCAAATTCCTTTCGACGACCATCCGTGGCAAAACGGTGAAACTCATTTGATCGGTGCAATTCGCTCACAGCTCGAAATGGGCAAACCAGAAATCGTTCGATTGGGCCTGCAAGAACCTGCCTCAGCTTTCGGACCTGAACCTGAAGTCTCCGGTGTCGCTGTCATCGCCGACCGCGCTCGCACTTTAGCCGCATGGCGTGACGCCCTAGGATCATTCCAACTCCAATTCACCTATACACTCATCGCCAAGAATGAAGATGCTCCTACCGAAGGCGGAATATGCGATTTATCCATTGGCATGGATGACACCAGGGGCCGGGCCTTTATCTCCAATCACCGCGGCAAACAGGCCGAGACGGATTTCATAGGCGGAGAAGTTTTTAACGGTTGGCGACAGTGGACCGCAAAAACGCGCTACCCTCGACGCGATCAAATACGCATCCACGCACATGAATGTGGAATTAAAATCGCCGGTGAGTTAAATTACGAACGTACAGGTCGAATCACTTTAGCGGACACGGTAAGACGCGGAAGAATTAATAAAGGCGAAGATCATCCATTGCATCGTTGCTTACTTCTTCACTTACAAAAAGTCGAAGGAGTCGTTGACGGTAAATCATTTGAAATTGAAGCACCGTTGCCCACTGACTTCGCCACGGTATTGAAGCGACTGCGCAAAGGCGCTTAGTCGTTCGGGAAGTTTAATTTAAAACAATCCAACGTACGCACATAGCCATCGGGACTATTCATACGACCGATGGGAGCGTACTGAGTATAATCCACTTTCCAAGTTTGTGGGTCAGCAACACCATCGCGGACGTGTGCTAATAAAATTTCGACGACGACCAAACGATTTTCGCCATAGGTGCGGATATCCAAGAGGCGACATTCCAAAGCCACGGGACATTCCACTAAAATCGGTGGCTTAACACGCTCTGCCTTGCGCGTTGTAAATC
>JBAXUJ010000100.1:0-4816 GCA_037129735.1 Opitutia bacterium
GGGCAACGCACCCCAAGTGCGTGGTCTACTTTAAATGTCAAGTCAGCCCCAGCGGTAGGAGTCAGTGTGACCGCCGAAACGATCCAAAACTCGCTTAAAAGTTCAGAATAACGGCTTAATAAGGCAAAATCCTTATTCTGAGGATCGGCCGAAATATCCACGGCAGCCTCAAGGGATTGTCCGATTTTTTTCTCCTGACGTAACTTCTCGAGAGGGATATTCACCTGAGCAGCTAAATTTTGAATAGCGATAAAGGCCGCATGAGCTTCCAGACCAGCCGCATCTTCCCACTCGCTTTCTACAACTGGCCAATCCTGTAAGTGCACTGCGGTATCATCATTGTACTCGGTTTTATGATGAAGATGCGACCAAGCTTCATCCGCCGTAAAGGGTACAAAGGGAGCAATGAGTTTTAAATATACTTGGAGGACTTGATAAATCGCCGTCTGCGTGGAGCGACGTAACGGATGATTTACCGCCATGGTGTATAAACGGTCCTTAACAATATTATGATAAGTTGCGGATAAGGTTCCGGTCGTGAATGCAGCAATCGCAGCCGCCGCACGGTGGAACTCATAACGCTCACAAGCATCGGAGACTTCACGAATAAGTTTTGCAGTCTCCACTAAGACCCAGCGATCAATGAGAGATAATTTTGCAGTCGGTACGGTATCAGTACTTGGATTAAAGTCGTGCAAGTTACCTAATTGATAACGGAGTGAGTTACGCATTCCGCGATACTGATTCGAGATTGTCTCGAAGATTGCATCCGAAATAGGGATATCGCTTTGATAATTTTCTGAAGCGACCCACAGACGAACAATATCAGCGCCGTATTTTTTTACATAGTCATCCGCTGTTTGTGGCTTGCCTGAATTATCCGACTTAGAAATTTTCTGGCGTTTCTCATTCACGACAAATCCGTGCGTTAATACAGAACGATATGGCGGTGCGCCTTTAACCGCGATTGCGGTCCAGAGTGATGACTGGAACCAACCACGGTGTTGATCGGATCCTTCCAAATATAAATCAGCAGGCCAGTGTAAGTCCGGATGGATTGCGCAGACAGCTAAGTGACTGGAACCAGAGTCAATCCATACATCTAGAGTATCACTACCCTTCTTTAAATCTTTCGGCCAATCTTTGGGCACGGGAGCGCCATTGAGAACTTGGCTCACATCCGTCGCCCACCACCAATCTCCACCCTGCTTCGCAACTTGGGCCGCAACGTGACGAACTACACCAACATCTAAATAAGATTCACCAGTCGACGGAGAATAAAATGAAGGAATCGGAACACCCCAAGCGCGTTGACGGGAGATACACCAATCGGGACGTCCTTCAAGTGCGGCACGAATGCGATTCTCTCCGCTCGCTGGAATCCATTTCACCTGACCGACAGAGGCTAAGGCTTTAGCACGAAGCCCACCGCGATCTAATCCAACGAACCATTGATCAAGTGCACGAAAAACAACCGGAGATTTCGAACGCCAACAATGCGGATATTGATGCTCAAAGGTGGACGATTTGATGAGAGCACCTTTAGCCTTTAAGATTGTGAGCACGGCAATATTAGCCGGATTTTTTCCATCGGTTTCTAAAACAGTAACCCCAACCAACTCTGGCGGCACCCGTCCATCATCGGCGTAAGTACCATCATCACGAACCGGACAATAAGGTTCGAGACCATATTTATTCCCAGTCTGAAAATCTTCTAAGCCGTGTCCCGGTGCCGTGTGAACACAGCCTGAACCTGCATCGGTAGTTACGTATTCCGCTAAAACGATGGGGGCATCGCGCTCGATAAAGGGGTGACGTGGCAAGAGGCCTTCGAGATTTTTTCCTTTAACTTTAAATCCATCAACCGCGCCTTCTAGTGCGCATTCAGAAACAAAAGCGTCACGACGAGCAGTGGCTACGAGATAAGATTTTTCTCCGTGAATTACTTCAACGTAATCCAGCTCAGGATGAACCGCAATCGCGAGATTGGCTGGCAACGTCCAAGGAGTTGTAGTCCAAATCACCACCGAAAGAGGATGTGCAGGCTTGAGTCCTTTGCTCTCAGGTTGAGCGACGGGGAATGCTACCCAAATGGAGTGCGAACGTTTCGTGATGTATTCGATTTCTGCTTCCGCTAAAGCAGTCTGACAAGGAATCGACCAGTAAACGGGCTTCTTCGAACGATACACTAAACCTTGTTCAACGAAATTAGAGAATCCTTTTAGAATTTCAGATTCATAAACCGGATCCATCGTACGGTATTCTGATTTCCAATCGGCGAGAACTCCTAAACGACGGAACTGACCGCGTTGTTTTTCGATATAGCTCGCAGAAAATTCCGCACAGGCTTTGCGAATGCCTAACGGCTCTAATGATTGTTTCTTCGCCTGCAGTTCCTTCATTACTTTATGTTCAATCGGCAAACCGTGACAATCCCACCCAGGCACATACGGCGTGCGCAAACCCTTCATCGATTTGAAACGCAGAATAGAATCTTTTAAAAGTTTGTTGAGAGCAGTTCCGATATGAACGTCACCATTGGTAAATGGTGGTCCGTCGTGCAGAACAAACGCTGGTTTACCTGCGGCACGCTTCTGGATTTTTTCGTACAGTTTAAGACGATCCCAGTGAGCGATTCGCACCGGCTCGCGCTCAGCCAAACCCGCCCGCATCGGGAAGTCGGTTACAGGCAAATTTAGGGTATCCTTGAGCTCTACGGCCATAATTGATAAAGTTTATTGAGTGTTAATTAGCGGGTGGCAATACCCCACCGGGCGGGCAGAATGATGGACTTACACGTATTGGCAAGGGGTAGATGCGAAAAAATGACCACACCGCATCGAATATAAAAGGTAAAAATCGGGTAGTATTGACAGACTTAGAGATAAAGCCACCAATGTTGACTCCATGGATAACACGAAGCCAAATCTGGTCACCAAACAAGGGGCAATTATCGATATCATTCTAACGGTAATTTTCTTCGTCATCATGACGAACGTTCTTAAAAACCACGTACCTTGGGTCGAAGCCGGCGAATTCGCGGTATTACTCGGCGGCGCCTACGCCTCAGCCTGCCTTTCAGGCGTATTCTGGTTAGCCCTCTCGCTCTTCCGAGTCACGCTCGCTGACCAAGTTCTGCAAAAAGCAGAATCGCAAAAGAATAACTAATTAGAAATTCTTTCGTCTAAAGAAGGCCAGCTCACTGCTGGCCTTCTTTTTTGGACAAGCCGTCGGAAAGCGCGGCCTCAATTTCTTTTCTTAATTCGTTAGCCGCACTGCGCTCTTTTAAAAATTCAGCCCACTGTTGATCTAATTCTTCAGGCGTAGCACTGGAAAAGTTTTCCAGCCAAGTACCGAGAGTTCGCCAAGCATTATGATAAACGGGATTTTGACGCAGAAGTTCTCGACGTAATGCTGTAAGCCGTGACTTCATTCCTAATTGCACCCCTTGCGCGTCTCGATTTTTAACCGCCATGGGGCCAGTTAAAACGACATCACCCTGACCAAGATCAAAAACGAATCGCGATAAATCATCGAGCTTCTCCGCTGATTCGCGCATACCTAAACTCACGGGTGCACGATTTAATAATAAATTAGCCCGCGCCGTTAACCACCAGTTTTCATCGAGGGGTTTATTCTTAACTATTAATTTTGAGATATCTTCACCCTGTGCACTATTAATTAAAACTTTAATCTGTTCCGCACTTGAACCTATTTCATTTCGGACCGCGCGCCAAAACAGAAAACATTCTAAGTCAGACGCCTGCCCTTTTATAATTTTCTCCAATGAAGACGGGGTGTTTGAGCGACCTTGACGATACCACCAATCCACCATCGTAGGTCTCAATAACCCAATGATTTCGGACTTCAAAGCTTGGCGTAACCAGATGGGGCTTTTGTCATAAGGTCGCCCTCCCGCCAGAGCTGCACGCGCTAACCATGTACACGCAGCCGCTTCGGCCACTTGATCAGAAATGTCATCTTTTGCATTAACATTAATTTGAGTAAGAATTTCCCCACTCAAATTACGCACGGAAACGGGGGGTGCATTTTTCGTATCTATTAATTCTATGCGAGCCTTAGGTGGAGGCAACGCTGGCATAAATAATACCTGCTCCATGTAGCGGTTGATAGCCTCGCAGTGCGAAGCGACGAAACTTAACTCGTTTAAATTATATCCTAAAACAACACCCAATGAGGTCTCATTGACATAGAGATGCGGCTCAGCGGGTGGAGCTTCCGGAGTCGAAGGCGGAGTCGTTAAAAGAATACAAGCAGCCAACAAACTCAGCATACATCAAGATCCCGCAAAATGATCTTCATTCACTTCGACTGGCTCGCCACCTGAAAGATGTAGAGGCTCACCCAGAGGTGATTGATCATTTTTCCAGACCTCAATGGTCGCCGGTGCTTCAGGATCTGGAGAAATCCACTGCCAACGACCGATTCCTAAAAATGTCATCGGAATGCCTTTTTCCATGCTCAAACCAGGACCCGTACCACGCACATAGGGCTTATTTCCAATACCAATCATGAGGTTGATGGTTAGTGCAGTGCCCGAGGCAGACGCTGAAGCAGGCTCTGCCTTTTCTTCAACAGGTGCTTCTTCGGTTTTAGCAACTTCTTCAATTTCGACCTCGTCCAACTCTTCTTCAGTCTCCTCCACTTCCTCATCATCTACATCTTCTTCTTCATCAGAAATAGCCGCTTCGGCCTCCGGCTCTTCTTCCTGAACGGAAGCTGGACTAGGAGCGGAGGCCTTAGAGGGGTTTTCCTGAATCGATTTCACCTGCGACTGTAACTCATCAATACGATC
>JBAXUJ010000101.1:0-4792 GCA_037129735.1 Opitutia bacterium
GTTTATTTAGCGCCTTCGCCTTATGAGACGGCCTTTATATCGACCGCTCACGAAGGGGTCGACATTGACCAAGCCTGTGCTACACTGGATTCAGCAATTCGTTCACTTTAATAACCATGGCTAAACTTTCATTCATCGGTGCCGGGCGTATGGCTGGAGCTATTGTACGTGGCCTCATCCGTTCGGGTGCCTGTTCACCTGACGATATCAAGATTATCGGTGGAGCTAATCATTCTGCGAAAGACTTAGCCAAGGAAACTGGAGTGATCATCGCTACCAGCAGTGAAGATTTATTTGCCGGTGCTGACGCGGTTGTCGTTGCGTGTAAACCTCAACAATTCGCCTTGCTGAATGAGTCCTATGGTAAATTGGCTAAAGATAAATTAGTCTTATCAGTTTTAGCGGGCACACGTTTAGCAACCCTCACTCAATTTTTTAATTCCGCACGTAACGTTGTCCGTACGATGCCTAATACTCCTGGTGCAATTGGGAAGGGTGTCACCGCCCGCTGTTCGGCAAAAACTCTGACCACTGAAGATCGGGCTATTGTGGAGTCCATTTGTAATGGGTTAGGGATCACATTAGAAATCCCCGAAAACATGTTCGATGCTGTAACCGCTGTTTCTGGCAGTGGTCCTGGATTTTTCTTTGAATACATTTCCGCTTATGAAGAAGCAGCGGTAGAACTAGGTTTTACACCCGCCCAAGCCCAGTTGCTCGCTAGACAAACCTTATTAGGTTCACTCGCCTTGTTGCAGTCGACTCAGGAGACGCCTGAAGTTTTACGCAATCAAGTGACGTCACCCGGTGGAACGACTAAAGCGGGTCTAGAAGCCCTCGCTAAGAATCAATTCCGCGATGCGGTAAAGTCGGCCCTGGTTGCAGCCAAGAAACGCTCCGAAGAACTTGGGAAGTAAATCGTACAGGGTAGGGGCGCGACTGCGTCGCGTCCTCGCATCTCCCCTTGTCACCGTGTCACCTTGCCCACTTGTCCCCTGAACTTCTTACTTATTCCAAGGGGCTCGGGCGATGAGGAGTCCCATGCCACACCAATCTGTGATTCCTGCGAAGACGAGTCCAGCCCCGATGAATGCACTTAAAAAGTAATAGAGGGGATTGATGAAGTAGCCAAGGGCCAAGCCGATACAGACTATACTACCGGCACCGATGCGTACTTGGCGTTCAATTGAAATGGTTGAGCTACTACCTTTTTCAATTGGCAGATTGGCCTCAACGCAGGCATTGGTTCCGCCTTCCACAACCAGAAGATTAAATGAACCTGCTTGTAGAATTTCCGCTGCTTTTCTGGCACGGCCACCTTTTCCACAGAGTAAAATAACTGCAGGGTTTTGCTTATCACCGATGAGCTTTTTCACGTCATCGCATGTGATTGAGTTTAAAGGCAAATTCACGGCACCTTGTACTCTCACGCTGCGATATTCTGCAGGTGATCTCACATCGATATATATTTTGTCTGCCTGATTGAGGTTCTGTAATTGTTCAACAGAGATAACTTTAAATTTTTCACTCATATTAGGAGAGGCGATTAACGGCGCTCACCAAGGCTTTAAGACCAGCGATTTCGATATTGGGATCTACGCCACAGCCCCAGACGGTTTTACCGGAGTCAGACTGCAACGACACGTAAGCTGCCGCTGAGGATTCTTCGCCCGATGATAAAGCGTGGGAGCGATAATCGCGTAGGGTGAACTTAGCCCATCCCTTATTGGCAATCGCATGAACTAAGGCGCTGATCGGACCGTTACCTTGTCCCTCAATCCTTATTTTTTCTCCACGGTATTTTACCTCTGCGGTGCATTGTACCGATTCCTTGCTGGTCGATTGGGTATTGAAATCAATCAACTCAATGGGCGTTGAGACATTCACAAATTCCAATCGGAATTTTTCGTGAATTTCCTTGGGCGTTAATTCACGACTTAAGCTATCGGCGTATTGCCCAATATTATTTCCCACTTCGGGGTGCATGAGCTTGGGTAAATCAAAACCAAATTCACGGTCTAAAATATAGGCAACGCCACCTTTACCACTTTGAGAATTAATACGGATGATGGCTTCGTAGGATCGACCAATATCCATCGGGTCAATCGTGAGGTAGGGGACTTGCCAAGCGCTGTGTCCGCCGTCTTTATTACGACGGTCCATCCCTTTTTTAATCGCATCTTGGTGTGAGCCAGAAAATGCGGTGAAAACTAAATCCCCTGCGTAGGGATGACGTTCATGAACGCTCATGCGCGTGCAGCGTTCGTAGATTTCGCGAATCTGTGGTAAGTTGGTAAAATTCAACTGAGGATTAATGCCATGCGAGAACATGTTCAGGGCTACGGTCACAATATCTAAGTTCCCCGTGCGTTCTCCGTTACCAAACAAAGTTCCCTCAACGCGATCAGCGCCCGCCATTAAACCTAATTCAGTCGCCGCAACGCCTGTTCCACGGTCGTTGTGGGTGTGTAATGAAATGACTGCGCTCGCGCGATTTTTCAAATGCGTGCAGAACCATTCGATTTGATCGGCGTGAGTGTTGGGTGTACCGGCTTCAACCGTGAGCGGTAAATTTAAGATAATTTTTCTTTGAGCGGTCGCGCCCCAAGCGTTCGAAACCGCTTCGCAAACTTCTAAGGCATATTCTGCTTCGGTTAATACGAAGGTTTCTGGGCTAAACTCAAATTGCCAATCCGTCTCCGGTAAGGCGTCGGTTAATTGGCGAACCAATTGCGTGCCAGCTACTGCCATTTCTAAGACCTTTTCTTTCGATAAGCCGAAAACTATTTCGCGTTGGGCTGGATTGGTCGGGGTGTAGAGGTGAAGAATCGCGCGACGGGCACCTTTTAAGGATTCGATGGTGCGGCGGATTAAATGTTCGCGTGCCTGGACTAAGACCTGAACGGAAACGTCAGCTGGAATTAATTTCTTTTCGATTAATTCACGAGTGAAAGCGAATTCTGTGTCGGAGGCGGAGGGGAATCCAATTTCGATTTCTTTAAAGCCGATATCGCACAACATTTTAAACATCTCTAATTTTTCAGAGACATTCATCGGGATCGCTAAGGCCTGATTGCCGTCGCGCAAATCGACTGAGCACCAGCGCGGCGCGTGCGTGATAGAGGCGTCGGGCCATTGGCGTTTTTCTAAACGCACCGTTTGGAAGGGACGGTATTTGGAACCAGGGTTTTGCATGCGCCGAAGGTATTAAATGAAGGATGAGAAAAAGAGGAGGGCTAGGCGAGCGTGGGTTTTGGTCTTAAAACAAAAAAGCCCGCTTGGAATGTCCAGGCGGGCTTTTCGCAAAAGGGTGCGACCCGGACTTAAGCTTCTGGTTTGGTCTTAGGAAGTTTGGTAACGCGTTTGATGTCCTTTAAGGCACCGCGTTTCTTGAGTAACTCAACGCGCTCGAAGCGTTTGAGTACATTGCGTTTGGCACCAGCTGAACTGGCGCTTGATTTGAAACTGTTGTGCTGGGTCATGTCCGTAAGAAGTGGAAAGGTGGAGAAAAGGGTTGGAGTGTTCGGGGGCAAGGGGAAAACACTAAAAAATGATATTAATTGAATAAATGGACAGTTTGTCGGCCTGGAGCAATGGATTTGCCGCTCCGTAGCCCCTCCAATCGATAACCTTTGGGATTGCTGGCTGGGGCGACTCTGCTGACATCGGTGACGGTGCGTTTACTCGATCGTTATATTCTCTCAGAATGGGCCAAGGTTTTTAGCCTCTGCTTTGCGAGTTTTTGTGGAATTCTCGTAATCTCTGAGGCCTATAATTGGATTCCCGAATTCATTAATCTGAAGACCTCTTTTTTTAATATCCTTATTTATTTCTTTTATAGCGTAGTGATTCGCATTTCGATGATTGTGCCGATCTCGTTAATGGTCTCGACGGTGTTTGTTCTGACCACGATGAATCGAAATCAGGAACTCGCTGCGCTGCGTGCCGCCGGAGTGGGCATCTCAAGAATCACCGCTCCGCTTTGGTGGGTCGGCGGAATTTTCACCGCTCTACTTATTTTGCTTAACGCCGTGTTAGTGCCTGATGCAATCGAAGCACAGAATAGCCTGCTCGAGCGTGAACAGTTTAACGCACTGCGTTCGAAAGGGGTATCGGTATTGCCCACGGGCCAGTCAGATTTCTTGTCATTTGAAAACACCAAGAAACACCGCTTTTGGCTGATTACGCGCCTTGGTTTGAGTACCGGACAAGCTTTCGAGGTGTCTATTGATTCGTTTGATGAGAAAGGCCGTCGCATTCGTAGTATCAAGGCTGACTTCGCTGAATTTAAAAAAATCAATAATCAGTGGGTCTGGATTTTCAAAGAGGGACGCGACTTGAAATTTAATCCTGAGACTGGTTCTCTTTTAGCCCAGCCACGTTTCACTGAATTAAATATTCCCGATTATGATGAAGATCCCGAAGTAATGTTATTCGCTAAACGCGATCCCGATACTTTATCGTTCCGCGAAGTGAATCGGTTCGTCGATCAAACGGGAAGTAATGCGGGTGGAAGTAATGCTGCCTATGCCATGCGCTATCACTCGATTTTAGCAGCACCCGCCATTTGTTTAGTGGTGATAGCCGTGGCTATTCCATTCTCGGTCGTTGGTGGTCGCGTGAGTCCGATGGTCGGTGTGGCGAAAGTCTTCGGTCTGTTTCTATTATTTTATTTTATATCGGCACTCTGTAACGCCTTGGGTAACAGCGGAGCAATTCCGCCCGTGGTTGCTGCGTGGTTACCGGTTATTCTCACTATTTTGTGGATCACGCCCAAACTTAGGGCTGTAAA
>JBAXUJ010000102.1:0-4782 GCA_037129735.1 Opitutia bacterium
AAAAGTCCCGCCGTGGCCCAAGTGTTCCAAGAATAAAGCGCTAGTTTTAGTTCATGAAAAAGTAATGTTTTAAAGTGTCGCATCTTAGTTTCTTAATCCGTCATTGGTGGTTCGTCGTGTGGCCGCTAAAAAAATATCTTCTAGGCCGTAATGCTCTTCTGCTATTTCACGTAAAGAAACGCCGGCTTTAATTAAATGAGCCGCTAAACTTTCTCGGATGGGTGATTGGGTAGGAATGGAAATTTGGTAACGAACCCAACTCGCATCCAAGTTTTCTTGAACCTCAATTTTTGTCGCACTCTCGATTTGTAAGCAAATTTCTAAAAGTTGGGCGAGGGGAGTGTTGCTCGTTAATTTAAAGACCGCGTTAGGTAAAAGTTCACGTCGTAAGTCTTCGGTCTTACCTTGAGCCACTAAACGACCACGATTGATAATCACGACTTTGTCGCAGACCTGTTCGACTTCGTGTAAAATATGACTCGAAATGAGAACAGCCATTTGCCCGCGCAGAGAACGAATCAAATCGCGAATTCCTAAAATTTGATGCGGATCTAGGCCAATCGTGGGCTCGTCTAAAATAATGACTTTAGGTTGCGCTAGTAAGGCATCGGCAATACCGACCCGTTGACGAAATCCCTTGGAGAGATGTCCAATCAGACGACCTTTGGCGCGGCGGATAAGGTCGCAATCAATCATCACTTTTTCTACGCGCGCTTGAACGTCTTTATTTTCTACGTTCTTCAGTTTTGCTCGTAGGGTTAAATACTCTTCAACACGTAAATCATCTGGCAGTGGATTGTTTTCTGGCATGTAAGCCAAATGGCTTTTAGCTGCGGCAGGATTGAGTGAAACGGACTCTCCCCAAATAGTGGCCCGGCCCGAGGTACCCGCCATCGTGCCCGCCAAAATTTTCATCGTCGTGGATTTGCCCGCACCATTCGGACCTAGAAATCCAACAATCTCACCGGGTGCTACGGTGAACGATAAATCCTCGATCGCAGTCAGTGAACCGTATCGCTTAGTCAGTAATTCAGCCACCACGGCGGCAACGGGCTGCGTCGTGGGTTCGGCCATTTTATTTTCCTTTTGAAGGAACCGGATCGGGATTCAGCGGAGTCAGTAAAGCAGGCTCGGAACGCACTAACCAAGTTTTATCTTGGGCCCATACATGTGTAGGTTGCAGGCGTTTATCCATGAGGTTAATCCACTTGGCTGCACCAGCATTATCACCGCGGGTGAGTGCTAGGTTAGCTAATACATACATCGCATAACCTTTCAAAGTTTCAGGAGCAGAATTATCTTCAGCGACACTGGTGATGATCGCTTCGGCATTGGCTTGTCCTAATTCCTGGCGACTGAGTCCGGAAAAAAGTTTTGCTCTCGCTGCGATAGCATTAATCGCAGGAGTTTCACCAGCGATAGCTGCGATAGCCGCAGCTTCATCATAAGTTTTGGCTGCTTCTGCTAATTTATTTTTTCGGCGTAACTCGTCAGCTACTTCAATCAGTGCAATGGCTGCTAAAGGTTCTTTCGGGTGAGCCGCTGCGAAAGCTCGACGTGCGGCTTCATCTTGGCAGGCGACATAGGATTCTCCTAGGGCTTCGTGTTGAGCTTCCTTCCAGAAATAAAAAGCCAAGAATGCCAGAACTCCGACGACGACGGATGTGACGGATCGAACGATGACCGTTTTATTTCTTTCCCAGAATAGCCAGAGGCGATCCTCGGCGTCGGCGTTGGCAAAATCTTCATCTACGACGACTAAATTACGGTCGTCATCGGCTTTGGTGCTCTTGGGTGGACGGTTTTCAGACATATAATTAACCCTTAACATTGCACGGTCAGTGTCAACCCCCGCCTCCCCCTCTAATTGGCTTGTTCCCTATGCTAGGACTGCCAATTATGCAGATAATTATGAATGCTACTAATACGGTCATTGCGGCTTTAAAGTCCGCACAGTCCGAGGGTCGAATTTCTGCAGTTACTTTCAAAAATGCCACCAGCTGGTTAGAAACTAAACACCTGCCTTCGGCTATTACCGAGAGTTTGACAGATTTAATCGAAAAATCCGCTTGGGCCGAAATCGAGGATCGTTTTTACAAGGGCATTGCTTTCGGTACCGGCGGAATGCGCGGTCGCACGGTTGGCCGCATGAGTGCTTCTAATGAAATAGATTCTAGTGGTCAGCCCATCCGGGCCGCGGTGGGGACCGCCTGCTTAAATGATGTTAATATTTTAAGAGCAGGCTTGGGTTTGTGGAAACATGTTTCAGCTAATCAAGCAAAGCCACGTTTAGTCATCGCTCACGATGTCCGCCACTTTTCTAAACATTTTGCCGAGCTTCTTGCGTCGGCTTGGATTAAATTAGGTGGTGAAGCTTTTCTTTTTTCCGGACCTCGATCGACACCACAACTGAGTTTTACTTTGCGTCATTTAGAAGCGCACGCCGGAGTTGTCATCACGGCGAGTCATAATCCCTCGCACGATAATGGATTTAAATGTTACTTGCACGATGGCGCCCAAGTAACTCCTCCTGCCGATACGGCGATTGTGGATTTAGTTGGAAAAATCGAAGTCGCTGAAGTGATTCCATTTT
Organism: Opitutia bacterium; assembly: GCA_037129735.1. Lineage (GTDB taxonomy): Bacteria > Verrucomicrobiota > Verrucomicrobiia > Opitutales > UBA953 > UBA953. Next base: position 2,594 of record JBAXUJ010000102.1, read on the forward strand.
TAGAAATAGATTTGAATGGCGTGCAGTCTGTTACCCAAGTCGCGGAAGAAGCCTATTTAAACAGATTAGTAAAAGGGGTGATTGACCCTGAAATTATGGGTCGGCATGCACCTAGCGTTGTTTTTACTAATCTCCACGGCACCGGTGATGTGATGGTGATTCCGGCCCTGCGCCGACTGGGGATTGATCCACACGTGGTCGAAGAACAGCGCGAACACGATGGGCGCTTTCCGACCGTTCCTTCACCTAATCCAGAAAATCCAGCAGCCTATGTTCTCGCTTTAAAATTAGCGACTGAACTAAACGCGGATATTGTTTTAGCTACGGATCCCGATGCTGATCGCGTCGGTGTCGCCTGCCGCCAAGCCCAAGACGGCTATCGCTTACTCACGGGGAATGAAGTCGCTGCGCTCTTAACCGAATTTAGAATATCTGTATTAAAAGATAACGGAATTATTCCAACCACTGGTTCTACTTCTGCGGTCGTTGTTAAATCACTGGTGACCACGCCCCTCGTAGAAAAAATCTGTAACCGACATGGCGTCCGCTGTTTAGAAACCCTCGTCGGCTTTAAGTGGATTGGACGTAAATTAGAAAAATGGTCGAAAAAGATTTCTGAAAGCGGAACAGCCGATTTCTATAATCTGCCATTGAATCGACGTGCGCCACTCGCTCTTCGCAACGGAAGCTTCTTTATTTTAGGGGCTGAAGAGAGTTATGGATATCTCAGCGATGACGCGGTGCGCGATAAGGATGCGAATGGTGCCGTGATGATGCTTTGCGAATACGCCGCCATTCTTCGCTCTCGTGGTAGAACCCTTCTCGATGCCTTAGATGCCTTACATTTAGCCTATGGAGCCCATGTGGAGGATTTATTAAATATTTCATTCGAGGGTGCCGAGGGCGCTGCAGCTATTCGTCGCATTGTCAGTTCATGGCGAAACACCCCACCGAAAGAAATCGATGGCGTCAAAGTCACCAAGATCACGGATTACGATCAAGACACGGTAATCGATACTGAAGGTGAACAAGTTCCTCGCGAAGAATTTATCATGGCTGAATTAGCTGATGGTTCACGTATTGCCGTGCGTGCCTCAGGCACTGAACCCAAGGTGAAGTTTTACACATTTACCTCGGCCAAAACAGAAGATGCTGATGACTTAAAATCCGCCCGAGCCCGCGCTAAAAAACAAGCTTTGTCTTTACGAACCTGGTTAGAAGCCGATGCTCAAAAGCGTGCTAAAACAAAATAAAATGAAATTACTTTCGATCCTCTCTCTGGTTCTATTGGCGGGTTGTGCTATTCCTGCTAACGACCCTTCATTCCGTGCTGAAAAGACTCCTGCCGCTGCAGTACTAGCCGGAGAAAAATCCGGTGAAGGTGATTTAAGCGAAAGAGTTAAGCAGGCTAATGAAAAGAATGATCAGCGTTTAAAAGATGGTGACTGGCGTGCGATTAAACCAGCGGTTGGCCCTCAGCCTTAAGCCGCTCCGCCACTGCGGAAAATCTTGGCCGCTAATTCTTCTGGGACTTCTTCGGTGCTCTTGGCACTGCCGATTCCTTGCATTAAAATAAAACGTAATTTTCCTGAACGAACTTTTTTATCACGCTTCATCGCTACCATTAATGCTTCAAGTGGCAGGGGAGAATGTAATCGAGTAGGCAGACTGTAAGCCGCTAAGGTTTTTTCTACGGCAGCAACTTCCTCCGCCGTGCACTGACCCAACTCTGCCGATAGACGTGCGGCCATGACTAAGCCAATAGCCACCGCTTCGCCATGTAAGTAAGTTCCGTATCCGGCCACTGCTTCAATCGCATGACCGAAGGTATGACCTAAGTTTAGCAATGCCCGGCCGCCTTCTTTTTTCGTTTCAAATTCATCATCGCTGACCACCGAAGCTTTAATTTCTACGCAGCGACGAATCACAGCGGGAAGTTGTGGGCTCTGCCAATTCAGAGGTGCGAGTGACTGCAGATCGTTAAAGAGTTTTTTGTCCGCAGTCAGGCCGTGTTTAATTACTTCAGCCATCCCTGCCGCGAATTCGCGCGCGGGCAGGGTAGATAAAAGTGAAGTGTCGGCGTAGACTGCTAGGGGTTGGTGGAAGCTTCCGACTAAGTTTTTACCAGCCGTTAAATTAATTCCCGTTTTACCGCCCACCGAACTATCCACCATCGCTAAAAGTGTCGT
>JBAXUJ010000103.1:0-4608 GCA_037129735.1 Opitutia bacterium
GTTGCCCCTTCACCCACGCTCGCCGTGGATGCCAAAGCCAAGGCCCTCAAAGCCGCCGGCAAAGACGTTGTAGGCTTCGGTGTGGGTGAGCCTGACTTCGATACCCCACAGTTCGTCAAAGACGCCTGTGCGAAGGCCCTCGCGGATGGACAGACTAAGTACGCGCCGACTCCCGGTATTCCAGCCCTCCGTAAGGCAATTGCTGAAGACTATACCCGTCGTGGCTTTACCGGAATCGCCGATGCCAATGTCGTTGTCAGTCCAGGTGGTAAGATGTCCTGTTACCTCGCCATCCTTGCAACCATCAGTCCTGGTGACGAAGTTATCATTCCTGCACCATTCTGGGTGAGTTATCCTGAGATGGTTAAACTCGCGGGCGGCGTTCCTAAATTCATTAACGCTGAAGACGCTACGGGTTTTAAAGTTACACCTTCACAACTCTCCGCTGCGATCACTCCGAAGACTCGCATGGTGGTCATCAACAGCCCATCTAATCCAACAGGTGCAGTTTACTCTCGTGCAGAATTAGAAGCCCTCGTCGCCATTTGCGTTAAGGCCAACGTCTGGATCATGTCCGACGAAATTTACGAAAACCTCGTTTACGATAATCAGACTACCTGCAGTCCTGCGACATTTTCTCCCGAAGCCGCTCGTCTTACTATCACTGTCTCAGGTTATGCTAAGAGTTACTCCATGACTGGTTGGCGCTTAGGAACATTAGTCGCGAGCGACAAAGCCCTCGCCGCTGCGGTCGCTGATTTACAAAGCCAAATTTCTTCTAACGCTACCACTTTCGCTCAGTTTGGTGCTCTCGCCGTTCATCAACATCCCGACAAAGCCAAAGCTTCTCTTGCCGAAATGTGCAAAGCTTTTGACCGTCGTCGCCTCAACTTACTCGCCGGATTAAACGCGATCCCAGGTTTAACCTGCTACCGTTCGCAAGGTGCGTTTTATCTCTTCCCTAATATCAAAGCTTTCGGACTTACCTCCGCCCAATTTGCTGATCGCTTACTCGAAGAAGAACTCATGGCCGTTGTTCCAGGTTCTGCTTTCGGCTCAGAAGGCTACATCCGTATGAGCTACGCTACTTCGGATGAAACGATTGCTAAGGGCTTAGAGCGTCTCGCGAGATTTTGCGGGAAGTTAAAGAAAGCTTAGGTGACAAGGGGACATGGTGACACGGTGACAAGGGGGATATTAGATTATTCCTCTAAACGCTCATGATAACTCTGTGCTCGAGCTTTACGCATATTAATCGTGCCTCCAAGCAGTCGGGCTGCTTCATCAATCTGCTTTGATAAATTAATTACTGCTGTTGGTGAAATTAACCCGATTTCTTTGGCTATACTCAGTTGTGTTTCGAGTTCCGCCAGAGATCCGCGGGCGATTTGTAAAAATCTCAGCGAATCTTTATTTGAACCACGTTCATCACCTTCAGCGATATTTGACGGAATCGAGACTGCAGAGCGAATAATTTGGTCCGCTAAACTACGATGACGATAAAATGGCGGCGTCATCGAGAGTTTATATACATCGATAGCTAGTGATTTGGCTTTTTGCCAGGCAACAAGATCGCGATAGGATTTAACTACGCCATAGGGTTTAGAAGTATTCATCGAAAATAACGATAAACTTCGAAGCCATTACGTCATCACATTCGTTTATCGATAATACCTTAGTGACTTAACATCATTTCCCCTTGTCACCGTGTCACCTTGCCAGCTTGTCCCCTCAATTTAAGCTGGATCTACCAAGATGCACGCCATGCCGGCTGCATCAGCGGCTTCTTTGCCTCTTGGGCTATCTTCGACTACGACGCAGTCCGATGGATCAATGCCAATACGTGCCGCTGCTGCTAAAAAAAGGTCGGGGTGTGGCTTTAAGCGTGTCGCGTCCTCAGCCGTAATAATCGCGTCGAATAAATGGATGAGATTAGTGGCGGTGAGTGAAGTGTGCACGTGACTCTTGCGTCCGGCTGATGCAATCGCAGTGCGATGTCCGAGACTTTTCACGTGATGAACTACCGCGACCACGGCTTTTCGTGGGCGAACATCTTTCGCCAAGTGAATCTCTAGATAGTCATGTCCATCGGCTAACAACAACGGTACATCTAAATCTACGTTATAAAGTTTCTTAAGATTCTTACAGGTGTCGTGAGCTGACATACCACCCATGGAACAAAATAAATCCCAAGGAAAATCAAAAGGCTTTCCTAACTGTTTACTGATGATGTGCGTCCATGTGCGGTGGTGAATACGCATGGTTTCCGCCACGGTTCCATCGCAATCAAAAATCCAACCTCTCTTTTTTAACAGAGCAGGATCGAATGAAATCATTTCCGACATTTTAGCGGAAACCTCCAGGGAAACCGCCACCAGGGAATCCACCGCGCCCGCCACCCATTTTGCGCATGAGTTCGTGAGCTCTTCCGCCTTTCATCATTTTCATCATTTCACGCATTTGCGTAAATTGTTTAATCATCGCATTTACATCACTCACTTGAGTGCCTGAACCCTTGGCAATGCGGGCTCGACGTGAGGCATTAAGAATGTCGGGCTTCCGACGTTCCTTCACGGTCATCGATAAAATAATCGCCTCGGTTTTACCGAGCATTTTTTCTTCACGGGCACCCACTTGAACATTTCCCATGCCGGGCATCATTTTCATGATATCACCGAGCGGCCCCATTTTTTTCATCTGACCCATCTGCGCTAAGAAATCTTCTAAATCGAAGTCCGACTTCTTTAATTTCTCCACCATTCTTGCTGCTTCTTTTTGATCCACCACATCTTGGGCTTTTTCCACGAGCGATACGACGTCGCCCATACCCAAGATACGTTGAGCAAGACGGTCAGGATGGAAGGTGTCGAAGTCACCTGACTTTTCACCTGTTCCAATATAGCGAATAGGTACACCGGTCACGGACTTCATTGATAACGCCGCGCCACCGCGGGCATCGCCGTCTAACTTGGTTAGAATAATTCCTGTCAGCGGGGTAGAGGTATTAAACTGTGCAGCGACATCTACGGCTTGTTGTCCGAGTGCAGCGTCAGCGATTAAAAAGATTTCTTGGGGCTGAATCAAATCGCGGATGCGACTGATCTCTGACATTAAATCAGCGTCGATTTGTAAACGTCCGGCTGTATCAACAATCACAACATCCGAACCCGACGCTTCAGCGTCTTTGGTTAATTGTGCCACCATGGCGGGAACATCTGTCGCTGAACGATCTGCACGAAAATCAATGCCTTCGTTCTTCGCTAAAGTTTCCAACTGGTCGATGGCTGCGGGACGACGTAAATCGGCAGCGATTAAACTAGGTTTTCGTACACCTTCTTTTTTGATGAGATGTCGGGCTAATTTCGCTGCGCTGGTTGTTTTTCCTGAGCCCTGAAGTCCAACCAACAAAATGCGCAGAGGTCGCTGTGGATTGAGAGTTCTTTCACCTTCACCCAGTAATCGCGTAAGTTCATCGGAAACGACTTTCACTGCCATCTGCCCAGGTGATACAGCTTCGACAACTTCTTTGCCTAAGCACGCAACCTTGACGCGCTCGGTGAATTCTTGGGCGACTTTGAAATTAACATCAGCACTGAGCAGGGCAGAATTAACTTCATTCAGAGCCGGAGCGATGTTTTCAGGCGTAAGTTTTGAAAGCCCGCGCAGATCGCGTAGAGCTTTGGTAAGTTTCTCGGTTAAGTTATTAAACACGGATGATCCAAAGAAAACAGGGTTGGTGTTTGGAGGCAAGTAAGGAGGCGGTGTTTAATGGTTTTTTGTGCAAAAGACGTGAGAATGTCTCTTGCACTCTAAGTTAAGTCTTACACTTTTCGGGGCATGGAAATTATCGTCATGGGCTGTGGCACGTCACAAGGGGTTCCCTTGGTGGCCCATGATAATCCAGGTTTAGATCTTTCTAATTCCAAAAATTGGCGCACTCGAACCAGTGTGCATGTCATTATCGAAGGCCACCACGTACAGGTAGACGCCGCTCCAGAATTCCGTCTGCAGTGTCTCGTGAATCGAATTAACGATGTAGACTCGTTTATCCTCACTCACGGCCACGCGGATCACGTACTAGGTATGGATGACCTTCGTCAATTTTGCACCAATAGTGGCAAGGCGATGCCGGTTTATACGACAGCCCAGGGCAAGCACCGCATCGAAGCTATTTATCCCTACGCCATCGGAGCTATGGCTTCGCCGGGATATATTGAATTAGATGTGAGTCTTTTTCCTAAAGAATTAAAACTCCCTGGTGGCGGCATCGTCACTTCAACTATTCTTCCGCACGGTAGTGAGTCGACTTTAGGTCTGATTTTCTTCGAACCTTCCACCGGTAAAAAATTCGTCTATTATACCGATTGCAAGACGCTCACTCGCGAAGCGATTGAATTGGCTCAGGGCTGTGATGTCGCTATCCTCGATGGATTAAGACCCAATTTTCACCCCACACATATGACGATTGGTAAGGCCTGCGAAATGTCGGTCGAGATGAACGCCAAGCAGGCTTATATTACTCATATGACTTACCAGATTGATTATGGTAAGTGGCCCGAGTCCGAACTAGCCAAGGCCTACCCAGAAGTAGGTCTTTGCTATGATGGT
>JBAXUJ010000104.1:0-4539 GCA_037129735.1 Opitutia bacterium
AGGGCATCGATTTCTCTGACGATGTGACCTTTGGCTTGGCCCCCAATAGCAGGGTTACAGCTCATTTGAGCAATGGTATCAATGTTTCCGCTTAATAGTAAAACATCCACGCCCATGCGCGAAGCAGCCAATGCAGCCTCAACTCCAGCATGCCCAGCACCACAGACAATCACGTCGTAGGGCTTTTGTGGGCCGAGTCTTATTTCTTTAGCGGGTTGCATAGGAGGAGTTCCTCCTAGCAGAGGAAATCACTTACCTATGCAGAAGGAAGCGAACAACTTGTCCAGCATTCGCTCATTATCAATTCTTCCCACGATTTCCCCAAGGGAGTCAAGGGCCTCCCGACAGCGGGTGGCGGCTAGTTCGGTGTGAACCGGGGCCGATAAATGGCCAATCGCTTCAGTGAGGGCCTCGGCCGCATGTTTTAGGGCTTCGGCATGTCGAACGCTCACAATCAGATCTTCGGCCCCTGGGGCCAACTGACGTGCGACCAGGATATCACCCAAGTGTGACCTTAATTTTTCCGCGTCACGACCGTCCAGCAAACAGGTTTTAATATTAATATAATCCGGTAAGAAATTTTTGAAATCAGGATGCTCGGGTAAGTCTGACTTATTTTTAATTACTAAAGTTTTGGTTGGGTTTAATAAAACCAAAAGTGAATCGGGGAGGGCAGGGGGAGGTAGTGAAGCGTCGACCACTAATATAATAAAGTGAGCAGACTCAGCTTGTTCGAGTGAGCGCACCATACCGGCTTTTTCTAAAACAGAACCACCTTCACGTAAACCTGCGGTATCAATCGCCGTCACTGCTAAAGGTAATCCAGCAATCGGCGCTTCCAAGAAGTCGCGCGTTGTTCCGGGCTCATCGCTCACCAAAGCGCGTTGGGTTCCTGAGAGAACATTTACTAAACTAGATTTTCCGGCATTGGGAGATCCGACAACCACCAGCTTCAAACCATTTCTGATTACGGAATCATGCTTAGAGGAAGCCGCGTATCCATAAAGTTCTGACGCAATATTACCTAATAAAATCAATGGTCCATTTGGGTTTTCAGCACCGATATCTTCTTCGGGGAAATCAACATGAGCTTCTAAGATAGCGAGAGCTTGGAGAAGGCGATCAGTCCAATCGGCAACTAATTTCCCCATTTCGCCTGCTAACATTCGACGTGCCGATGAGAGGGCGCGCTCGGAACTCGCATGAATTAAATCCGCCACCGCCTCCGCTTGGGTTAAATCAATTTTGCCAGCCAAGAATGCGCGACGAGTGAATTCACCTGGTTCGGCCATACGACAGCCACGTGCCATACAATCTTCGATGAGTCGACGGATGATGAGAGGATTTCCGTGACAGGTAATTTCAAGTGAGTCGCTGCCTGTAAAAGATTTTCCATGGGCCCAGAGTACTGCGACGACTTGATCGACGGGGTCATTTTTTAAATCGCGCCAGATTCCTGTGGTGGCCTGCTTGATGATGAGAGAGTTTTTTCGACCAAAGGCTGACTGAATAATGCTGGGTGCTAAAGGTCCATCCACCCGTACCACTGCCAGGGCTGATTTTCCGGAGGGGGTAGAGGTTGCAACGATGGTATCGAGATCGGACATATTAGAGACTCAATCATCCCAATCATGTCGGGGCGGGGTGGCAAGCGGTGTCATAAAATTGAAAAGGCTGGAAGGATGGCCCGAGAATGCCAAAGTCTCCACCATACTACCGTGGAACATCACCCATTTTTAAATACAACTCTGGCCGACCAAATTGCTTCGGCCCACGGAACTCCCTGTTTCGTTTACGATGAGGCGACCTTAACCGCCCAAGCCAAGGCGATGTTGGCTTTTCCTAATTCTTTTGGTCTCACGGTACGGTTTGCCATGAAGGCATGTCCGAATGCTTCTATTTTAAGATTATTCGACAGCTTGGGCTTAAATTTTGATGCGAGTTCGGGTTGGGAGGTGCGTCGTGCCATCCACGCCGGAGTATCTCCAGAAAAAATTTCACTCTCTTCACAGGAGCTACCCGAAGACTTCGCTGAACTCTTGAAGTTGGGAGTTCAGGTAAACGCCTGCTCACTTAACCAGTTGGAGCGTATCGGTCGCGCACTCCCTGGTCACAGTGTGGGTGTTCGATTTAATCCAGGACGCGGATCAGGCGGAACGGGCAAAACGAATGTTGGCGGACCCGACTCATCGTTCGGAATTTGGTATGAGTGGGCTGACCAAGTTAAAAAGATTACCGAGACTTATAAATTAAAAGTCATTCGCATCCATACGCACATCGGCTCGGGCAGTGACCCACAAGTTTGGCAAGAGGTCTCGGCATCGAGCTTAGCGCTCGTTAAATTATTTAACGAGGTAACCACACTTAATTTAGGTGGTGGATATAAAATTGCGCGCGTGGCGGGAGAGAAGGGTACTGATCCACAAAAAATTGGTGTTCCCGTTAAACAAGCCTTTGAAGATTTTGCCAAAGCCGAAGGAAGAAAACTCAAACTAGAAATCGAACCGGGTACATTCTTAGTCGCAAATGCGGGCGCGGTTCTGTGTAAGGTTCAGGATATTGTTTCTACCAATTCTAGAAAATTTATAAAAATAGATTCAGGCATGACCGAAATTTTAAGACCATCGCTGTATGGTGCCCAGCATCCGATTTATTTATATCCTAAAACAAAATCTGCGAAGACGGATGATTATGTAATCGTGGGTCACTGTTGTGAGTCCGGAGATTTAATTACCTGTGCACCCGGTGAACCCGAAACACTTACCTCAAAGAATCTTCCCGAGGCGCAAGTTGGAGACCTCTGCGTGATTGGTGGTGCTGGTGCTTATTGTGCCGGAATGAGTACCAAAAATTATAATTCATTTCCCGAGGCTCCAGAGGTTTTAATTAACTCCCATGGTTCTACGAAATTAATTCGTCGCCGTCAGACCCTTGACCAGATTTTCCAAAACGAACTCGGTGGAGACGTTTAAAAGTGTTACATTGTCCACCCTTAGGTTCGGTAGTTCCTTCTTCCCTTCACGCCACGGTGGTTTCATTGCCCACGTTGGCTGATATAGAGGGTTATGAAAGAAAAGAAGAACGGGTTTGGAAAACAATTTCCGCAGGGTATCCACGATTTGTACGTAATCGCCTTGTGCAAGAAGCCGCCCAACAGGCTGCTCAGAAATATAAAAGAACAGGCGAACTCTTTCCGGTTGTTTCATTAAAATCAGCCCAAGCTTTATTAAAGTGGGCAGGAATTTTAAACGCACAAGTAGATCAAGAAGCAGATTGGGTTTTGATTTCGATACCGGCCGGCCCAGCCGCCGAAAAATTGGCTAAACTGATTCAACACACCGGGATACTTATTTCTTCACGCCAAGCTGAAGCTTATTTAAAAAATATACCGCGTCTGGAAAATACGAGTGCTACAGAAAAAATAAAATTTTTTTGCGCACCTTATTTAGCCGAGGCGAAGGTTGAAAATATTTTAATTTCCCTTTCAGGAATGAACGCAGCCTATGCAGCGGTGACAGCAGTGAATCAGGTCCAAAATCCTAAAGGTAAAAATATCTGGATACAGTTGGGTTGGCTTTATGTCGACTCCGCCAAAATTTTAGAAAAAAATAGTTCGACCAAGCATATTTTTATAAAAAACATTCAGGAACTCGCTCAGGTTGAAAAGATTTTAAAAGAGGGAAGGGTAGCAGGAATTTTTGCGGAAGCCCCTAATAATCCTCAACTGGAGACACCCGATGTTCCCAGGCTGCGTGAGTTGTGTGATCAGTATGGAGCAAAGTTGGTTTTGGATCCCAGTGCGGTGAGCATTGCGACGCTCAATCTCTTACCCTATGCCGATATCGTTTGTTCGAGTTTAACTAAGTACGCCGCGAGTGAGGGTGATGTGATGGCAGGAATTTTGGCTGTTAATGAAAACCGACCTGAGGCAGCTCAATTAATTAAAGAAGCAAAAAATATCATCGAACCCCTGCACCCCCTTGATACTGAAGTTTTAGCACGACAAATCACAAAATTAAACGAGGTGGTCCAAAAAATTAATGTGAGTGCTAATATTATCGCTCAACGTTTATCAAAGCATCCCGCGATTGCTTTTGTTAGAACCACTGAGGCCGTTGCTACAAAATCCAATTACCACAAATTAAAAAGAACCAGTGCGGGCATGGGTTCGCTGATCACAGTCGAACTTAAAAATGAAATGAGAGGCGTGTATGATAAATTAAAGTGTGTGAAGGGTCCAAGTTTTGGGTTAGAGTTCACGCTCATATCACCCTACTTATGGTTAGCGCATTTTGATGAGGTTACAACTGAAGCTGGAAGAGAAGAGATTCGCTCGGCAGGATTAGATCCTAATCTTTTAAGAATATCTATCGGGTTAGAGCCAGTGGAGGAAATTTGGGATATGTTAGAAAAAGCACTTCAATAAAAAACCCACCAGGGCGGTGGGTTTTGTTGTTTAGCTTTCTTCTTCTACGTGATCATCGTCTTCGTCTGAATCTAGCGCCCCCACTTTTTTGCCATCAGTTTTTTTAGCTTCTC
>JBAXUJ010000105.1:0-4503 GCA_037129735.1 Opitutia bacterium
GGAATGGCTATCTGACACCTAAAAACCAACAAAACCGACCTTTACTATGCCTGAAAATATCGAAAAACGTGTCACCGACATCATCGTTAAACAGTTGAGCGTCAACGCCGAGCAGGTCACTGCTTCCGCTGGCTTCCAAACTGATCTTAAGGCCGATTCGCTCGACCTCGTAGAAATCATCATGGCTTTTGAAGACGAGTTTGGCATCGCTTCAATTCCTGAAGAGAAGGCTGCGTCCATGAAGACCGTGGGCGACGCAATCGAGTATATCAAGGCCAACGCCACCAAATAATTCTGACGGGCTAATCTAGCCCGTAATCGTGAGCACACCAAGCAATCCTCGCCGAGTAGTCGTAACAGGCATTGGTTGTCTGACGTCTCTGGGTCCTGACACTGCTACCTTCTGGGACTCTTTGTTAAAGGGTCGCTCAGGTATCTCACGCGTTACCCGTTTCGACCCCACGGACTTTCCTTCGAAGGTCGGCGCCGAAATCCGAGATTTTGATCCAGGTAAATTCATGGATCCTAAAGAAGCGAAACGTAACGATCGCTACACTCAATACGCCGTCGCTGCTTCACGCATGGCCGTTGAAGACGCAAAGCTCGACGTTAACAAAATCGATTCCGAACGTTTCGGCGTAATCATCGGCTCAGGAATCGGCGGAATGGAAACGATCGAAAACCAAGCGCGTGTTCTTATCGAACGTGGTCCTTCTCGTGTTTCACCTTTCACTATCCCATCTTTAATCGCGAACATCGCTTCGGGCGTCGTCGCAATCGAATTCAAAGCTAAGTCCGTTAACTACGGTGTCGTTTCCGCCTGTGCCTCTGGCTCTCACTCTCTGGGTGAAGCAATGCGCCACATCCGCGATGGCCATGCCGACGTTATGCTTTCAGGTGGTTCTGAGGCCGCAATTACACGCTTAGGTTACGCTGGATTCTGTAACATGAAGGCGATGTCCACAGACTTTAATGATACGCCTGAAAAGGCCTCACGTCCCTTCGATAAATTACGCGACGGCTTTATTATGGGTGAAGGTTCAGGTGTTTTAGTGATCGAAGAACTCGAACACGCTAAAGCTCGTGGAGCCCGTATTTACTGCGAACTCGCTGGCTACGGCGCAACTTGTGATGCTTATCACATCACCGGACAAGACCAAGAGGGCAAAGGACTCGCTCTCTGTCTCGACCGTGCATTACAAGACGCGAATGTACAAAAATCTGAAGTGAGCTACATCAACGCTCACGGTACATCGACCTCCATTAACGATCGCTGTGAATCTTTAGCTATCAAACGTTCTTTCGGCGAGGCTGCTGCTAAAATTGCGGTTTCATCAACGAAATCCATGACGGGTCACTTGCTCGGTGCCGCCGGTGGTATCGAAGCCGCGGTCTGCGTTCTCGCAATCCACAACGGTATCGTTCCTCCGACGATCAATTACGAAAATCCAGATCCAGATTGCGATTTAGATTACGTACCTAACAAGGCACGCACTATGAAAGTCGATGTGGCTGTCTCCAATAATTTAGGCTTCGGTGGTCACAACGCTTCGCTGGTCTTCAAGCGTCTTAAGTAATCGACCCGATAGCTTTCTCCCAAGTTTCAAATTCACCTTTAATGCCGTGAAACTGCAATGATTGTCTGATTTCACCGTGCGATGGCTCAGTGACTACGTGATCTGGATCGGCCGGTAAATCGGGCCTTACTCGACGTACAATCGCCCACGCCGCCCACGCACGCCACTTCTTTTGCGCGGCTCTCTCGCCCTTCACGCGGTCAGCCAAGTGCTGATAATGAACCCGCGCATTTCCAGTAAATTGTTCAGTGGGCTGACTCACTAACCAGCCAATCGCAGCGTAGGGCAATGGATAATGTTTAAGACATTCTGCATCAGCTGGGACATCGCAATACAACGCACGATCCACTGCTAAAAGCGCACGCGCTGGTAAATTCTCGAGCCATAATTGCTGTCCGTATTCTAGACAGAGTAAGTAAAGTTCTTCACCTTGGTCATCACGCAAGGCATTGAGCTCGCGCCAAGATAATTTCTTCTGACCTGACGGTAAATAGGGGCAGGGAATCACCACGAATTATGGCCGAGCGTAAGGATTGGTTTTCTTCTCTTTGCCGACCGATGTGTTCCCGCCGTGTCCAGGGAGTAAATTGGTTTCTTCAGGCAAAGTATAAATCTGTTCGCGAATAGATTTTAATAACTGATTCCAATCACCATTCGGTAAATCAGTGCGTCCAACCGAACCGTTGAAAATAGCATCGCCTGTGAAAGCTAACTTTTCCTCCGCACAATAAAAGAGAAGACTTCCAGGGCAGTGTCCAGGAACGTGACGAACTTCGAATTTTTTACCGAGCGCTGTAAAGGTGTCGTCTTGTTTGAGCCACTGACTGACCTTGCAGGAATGAAAATCTTCTTCAGTTAAAAAAGGCATCATGGCTTGGTAGCGATTGCGATATGCCTCAATGTTTTCAATGAGTTGCTGATCATCTTCGTGGGCCAATACCTGCGCACCCGCCGTCGCAAACGCATGGGCATCACACATGTGATCCCAGTGTCCGTGAGTGATTAAAATGTGTGTGAGTTTGAGCCCGCGCTTTTTGATTTCTGGCAAAAGTGTTTTGGCTGCATCCCGTGGTGCGTCAACGACCACACAGGTTTTGCCGTCATCTGACGTCAATAAATACGCGTTCGTTTCAAAGGGTCCGAGGGACCAGGATTCAATTTTCATAAAATTATTTTTTAAAAGCTTGGTCGAAAGCCTTTTCAATTTTTTCAGGAGGACGGACAGCTTTGAATTCACGATTCACAAACGCATGCACCGTAAATCCTTCAACGATGAGTTCACTGCCACGTTCAACTTTGTAAGTTAAATGCAGTCGGGCCTTGGGCTTTTCTGCAAGGGTCACTGTGATTTTTAAACGGTCATCAAAGTGAGACGGAAGATGATAAGTCATTCCGGTTTCTAAAACGGGAAGTAAGAAGCCGTCCTTTTCTAATTCACGATAGGGACAGCCTATTTTATCTAACATCGCGACACGTGCCATTTCGAACCAAGGAAGGTAATTACCGTGGTAGGTGACACCCATGGCGTCGGTCTCCGCAAAGCGAACGCGTGTTTCAACTGAGGCTTCTAACATGGTCACTAAATTGACGATTTTAATAAATTTTCCAATGATAAAGCCACGCCTGTGAACGGCTTCTCCTTGCCGAATGTCCAACATCACTGAATATGCCGATATGGGACAGCGCGATCGTTGGCTAATCTTCATGCTCGGTGCACTTATCGGGGCTGGCTTGCTATGGACTATCCAATCAAAAAGCGAACCTGCTCGAACTGAGAAACGTCGCGTCCGCGAATCCCTCAACCTCCCCGGCATGATGTACGATTACGCTGTTACTAAAAAAGGTTTTTACGGACACTTTGTTTTATTCGAATCCATCGAGACTTTATCTGATGGCTCAAAAGTCCGCACGATTGTGACGGGTGGTCGTCGACACTATAACGCTGAGGGTAATGAACTTCCTCAGGAGTATTTATTGATTACCGAAACTTACGCCGCAGGCACGCCACTCGCTGAAGAGGGTCCAGTCACAAATTATACCTTCTCATTCGCCGACCGAGTAACTATCAAGCTTCGCAAGGGCTATTCGGCTACTGATGTGACTGATGATTTTGGGGATATTGCGACGCCTGTGGCCGACCGTCATGATTTAGTGACTCTTAAATTAACCAATTGGATTAAAAGCCATCAGGCGAAGGACTGGAGCAAATTGAATAGTTTAATCAAAGAATTATCCAAAAAATCCGCCGTGCAATCAGTTGAGCTCACTAAAATTGATTGGCAGAGTGAAGCTGAATTAATAAAACAAAATTCTAATAAGTAATGTCGAACGTCAAACAAGAGGGGACTTTTACCGTGATACTGAGCCTCGGCGTGAATGTTATTCTCGCTGGCGTAAAATGTAGCGTCGGTGTTGTCGCAAACTCGCACGCCCTCATTGCCGATGGTATTCACTCTCTGACTGATATCGCTGGCGACATTGCTGCCATCATTGGCATTCGTTTCGCCCACTTACCCAAAGACGATGATCATCCTTACGGTCACCATCGATTCTCAACCCTCGCGACGCTTTTCATTTCTACTTTAGTTCTGAGTTTCTGTATCGGGCTCGCCTGGCATTCACTTAAAAACTTAATGCAAGGAAATGCCACCGAGATTCCGGGTGTAGCTGCTGCATGGGTTGCCGGTATCGCACTCATTATTAAAGAAACTTTTTATCAGTTCGCTCGACGTCAGGCTGAAAAATTAGGTTCACGCTTATTGATGGCCAATGCAGCCGACCACCGCGCAGACGCCGTTGCCTCATTGCTCGCTTTAATTGCCGTCGTCATCGCCAACACACATTCTGAATGGGTTGCTGTCGATAAAGTCATCGGACTGGTCCTCGCTGGCTGGCTCGGCGCCGAAGGTATCAAATTATTCAAGTC
>JBAXUJ010000106.1:0-4477 GCA_037129735.1 Opitutia bacterium
GCAGCCATGGGTGCATCGAAACTCATTTACCTGACTCCCTTTGCCGGACTGCAGATTGATGGTCAGGTGCGAATCAACTTACCCGAAGACGAACTGAAAAAAATTCTGAGTGATAAGAAAATTAAATTAGACCCACGGATCAGAAGTAAAGCCGTGCAAGCAGCGAAGGCTTTAGATGAAAACGTTCCTCGAGCTCACATTCTCGATGGCAGAGTTTTCGGCGGACTACTCACCGAAATTTTTGATAAAGTCGGATTGGGCACCATGGTGCACGCCAACGATTACGATCAAATCCGTCAGGCCAAAAAGAAAGATGCCCAAGCTCTCTACAATTTAGCCAAGCATGGCGCGAAGACGGATGCACTCGTCGGACGCACGCGTTTACAAATCGAACAAACGATTCAGGAATTTTTCGTTTACGAAATTGATGACAGCATCATCGGCTGTGCAGCCCTCCGCGCCTACCCAGGTGGTAAGTCGATGGAAGTCTGCGCCGTTTACGTTCAGCCCTTTTATCACGGTCGTGGCGTAGGCAAAAAGCTCGTAGAATACGCCAAACTCAGGGCGAAAAGCTTAGGTGCGAAAAAGTTAATCGCCCTCACCACACAAACCCAAGGCTTCTTCCAATCGGCCTGTAACTTTGTCGTCGGATCGCAAAATGATTTACCAGCCGCTCGCCGAAAAGAACTTAAACTCAGCGGCAGAAATTCTCAGGTGCTCCAGTTTAATCTTAAAAAATTAAACAACAGCGTTCGCTAATTACGCAGGTAAAAAGTACGCCTTCTGTTTATCCGAAATCGGCATACCGAGTTTCGTCATAATCTGCATAAAGTCTTCCCAGACCAAACGCTTATTGGAAAGACTTGGGCTGTGTAATAAATAATTCGGATGCAGGGTCGGTAAAACTTCTAAGCCGTCGACCTTTTGCCATTGTCCACGAATCTGCATGATAGGCGTCGTTGAATGCGTAAGAGCACCAAAAGCTTGCGCCCCTACGGCCACGATTATTTGTGGTTTAATAATCTCAATTTGAGCCAATAAATACGGGCGATTAAAGGCGACCTCGGAAGCGTTAGGCGGGCGCTTACCAAACGCCGTCGGTGGCTTGGGACGCCAAGTCATTAAATTAGCGAAGTAACATTCTTTTTCGGTCAGGCCAGTGGCTGAAATAATTTTGCTTAATAATTCACCCGCTGGACCGACAAAGGAACGATTCGCTTCCACTTCCTCTAAAGCAGGGGCTTCTCCTACAAAAAAAACTTTAGCGGTTTCCGACCCGCGACCAAAAAGAGCTTTTTTACCTTCGAGATGTTTTTGTGTTACTTCGCACGCCTCGATTGTTTTTTGTAACCAGAGCAATTGCTCAGCTTTAGTTCCTGAAGGTAATTTAATGTCGGGCGGATCGGGCAAAGGATGTGAGACAATAATCGTTCCCTCGTTTTTCGTGACCGGTGTTGTGGGGCGAACCACGGACTTCGTAGCTGGCGCCACGGCAACGGGTGCGGCAGGCTTCGGTGTGGCAGATACAACAGTTGCTGCGCCCGCTAATTCTTTTAAGAGGGCGACGCTCTCGTCGGAGACACTGACGCGTTTTACTCCGGCAGCCTTCTGCCGATATAATTCTTCTAAAAGGGCGTCGATGGCTTCAGCGGGATCCATTAGGAAAGGAGGTTCTCAATTGCACGAGCCAAGACGATATCCTTCTCCGTCACCCGGTTACCAGCATCATGCGTGGTGAGTTTTAGGGCTACTTTGTTATAAATATTATGAATTTCGGGGTGATGGTTCAACTTTTCGGCCTCAATACCCACTTTAACCAGAAAAGATAGAGACTCAGAGAAGTTCTTTAACTTAATATCCATCAATAACTTATCATCTTCAAATCTCCAGTGTTTTAGACCGCTTAAAGCGAGCTTAATTTGATCTGAATTTAACGGAGCGGACATCGGATTAATCATGAAAAATGGCCTTAATCTGTCAATGGTTTGCCTAAGGAATAGACTCTATTGTGAATAAACTTGCGAAATTGGGAATAAAGAGTCTCTGTATCGGCCAGGCTTGTTCTGAAAATAACCAAACCAAGAACAATGCCCCGCAAGAATCCGGTGAGTTGACGGTCGTTAAGACGGCAAATCGAAATCCAAGAAGGAAACGGGGAATGCGGTGAAGGTCATAAAACAGAAAACAACATATATGGAAAATAAGTTATTCGTAGGCAACCTACCTTGGGCTGCTACAGAATCCGACATCCGCGCACATTTCTCCCAAGCGGGCGAAGTGGTGAGCGTGGAAGTAATGATGGATAAGTTCACAGGTCGTCCTCGTGGCTTCGCCTTCGTAACCATGGGCAATGCACAGCAAGCCCAGGATGCGATCGCTAAGACCGAGAACATCGACTTCATGGGTCGTCCCCTGAAGGTGAATGTTGCCCGTCCACGTGAAGAACGCCCTGCGGGCGGTGGCTTCGGTGGCGGCGAACGTCGTGGCGGCTTCGGCGGTGGTGGTCGTGGCGGCTTTGGCGGCGGCGAACGTGGTGGACGCGGCGGCTTCGGCGGCGGCGGACGCGGCGGCTTCGGCGGCGGCGAACGTCGTGGTGGTTTCGGCGGCGGCGATCGTGGCGGCTTCGGCGGCGGCGATCGTGGCGGTTACTAAACCCCGGATTCAATGCTATACCTTTCGGGGCGCCTTTCGGCGCCCCTTTTTTGTCTTTAAATAAAAGCCGTGCGAATAAAACGTATGCATTTAACCTCATACCATGAATCGATTTTACGCAGCCATCCTCCTTTGCCTCACCCAGCTTACGCTCCGTGCTGAAATCAATACCACTGGCATCCCCGAGGGAGCCATGGGCTTAGTCTATTTCAGCGAAGATACTTTTAGTAAAACCCAGTTAGGCGGACTGGCGCTTTCCGCACTCGATAAAAAATTACAAGAAACACCCAACGGTGAAATCATTCGGAAAAACCTAGGGATCAAAAATATCAAAGAAGTAAGCCTCGGCATTTATCCACACATCAACACCGCAGAGAATCCCGAAAATGCACAATTTGTTGCCATCATCCGTGGAAATTTTTCAAAAGAAAAAATAGAGAAGTTTGCCTCAGACAATCAGATACCCAGTCAAAAAATCCAAGGTTTCTCCGCGTGGGATATGGCCGAAGTAAATGCGACCATGAAAAAAGAACCTCTCAATCCTAAAAATAAAAATCAAATACTCCTCGTCGCCTTCGCGGATGATTTATTTATTTTCTGCTCACCTCTTTTCGCTGATTTATCCATCGATGCCCTGAATCAAAAAACCGAGTCTTATAAACTGCCCGATAGTTTTACCGAGAAACTTAAAACCTCACCTCAGAATTGGTTAGCTTTTTATGGTGATTTTACCAAAGACGCCAAAAATAAGACTCAAAACAAAGAGAACGGCTTACAATTTGCTCAGGCGTTTTTAGGCGAAGATAAAGACCTAACTCAACTGCGCTGCATCAGCCAATACATCAATGAAACCAAGGCAAAAGCGTCTACCCTCCAACTCAAAACCACGCTAGCATTCATGAGCATGGCACTGCGTAGTGCTAGTCTAGACTCAAAGATGAATAAAGAGAGCCAGCAAGCCCTCGCCGATTTACTCAAAAATATTAAAATAGATTCCGATCAGTCTACGCAGAAAATCTCTGCTGACTACCCGAGCAAAAAAGTAGCCGAAGCGTTCGAGTCATCCTTAAAGCAGGTCGCGCCCAAGGAAAAGATAGCTAACGAAAAAAATTAAGCAGACTCTAAACTGCCGTCAGATTTTAATCGACGATAGTAACAACCGGAACGTGTTTTTCCTTGAGCGTCTTTAGTGTGACATGCGCCCTTACCTGCTGGACGAACTTTATAGAGAATCGAATTCTGCTCACAGTTCACGCGGACTTCTAGTAATTCTAAAAAGTCTCCCGACGTCAGTCCCTTGATCCAAAGTTCATTTCTCGAGGTACTCCAAAACGTCGCCTTCTTTTCTTTGAGTGCAGTTTTGAGAGCTAACTCATTTACATAACCTAAAATGAGGACCTCGCCCGTTTGAGCGTCCTGGGCTATAGCAGGAATCACATCCTCCTGCCCCGAGGCGATTTTTCGGAGTTTTTTGAAGTCCAAACGCAGGGTTAACCCCTCTTCTAGTTCTTTATCCGACATATTTAGCATAAAGAAGATACTTAGGCCTGCATTCAAGGCTGGAATAATAGGGGTATTGTCCTTACGCATAGGGCATTATGTCGCTCAATAATACAACCGACCTCTCCCGCGCCGCTACCGAGTCCCGTGGACTTTCGATGGACGCCGTTGCCGCCTGTCACTCCGGACACCTCGGCCTCCCTCTTGGCTCTGCCGAAATCGGCGCCGTTCTTTACGGAAACTTTTTAAAGCACAACCCCGCTGAACCTCTCTGGGTTAATCGCGATCGCTTCGTTCTCTCCGCAGGTCACGGTTCAATGTTCCT
>JBAXUJ010000107.1:0-4459 GCA_037129735.1 Opitutia bacterium
CCGGAAGATGATGAGTCTGTTTCTTAAATGTTAATAGGTGGTGAAAAAACTGTGTTTGGGTAAGGATGTTAATAAACCTAGGGTTATTCACTGGTTAGGCACAGTGGTTAATAAATCCCATATGCCCATAACTCAACGGCTTGTGGTTTTATACACGGATTTCCGACATCTACTGTTACTAATGTATTTAATTAATTAAGATATATATAATAACCGAAGTGTGTATTTGGATTTATTGAAGTATTGCCAGTGACCCCCGACGTCTCTCATTCTTGCCCCATCATGAAGTTCAAGGTTAACCGAAATCATTTATTCACCGGCCTCACCAGCGTCACCAATGTCGTTGGCACACGCGCCACGATGCCGATTTTACAAAATGTATTAATCGAAGCTGAAGGTGATACGGTAACCCTGACGACCACGAACTTAGATCTCGGAATTTGTGCCCGCGTTAAAGCTTCGGTTTCATCGCCTGGAAAAATTACCTTACCGATTAAACGCCTCGTCCCCATTATCCGATCTTTACCTAACGGCGATGCTACCCTCGAATTAACTGGAAAAGACCGCGTAAAAATTACTTCGGGCAGTTCCGTTTTTCACGTCGTGGGTTTATCCGCAGAACAATTCCCACCGCTCGCAACATTTTCTGGTCAGTCTAAAATTTCAATCGAACAAGATGATTTAGGTTCGATGTTAAGAAAAGTTAGTTACGCCCAATCGACCGACGAAAATCGTTATATTTTAAACGGAGTATTTTTTGAGTTTGCTAACGGAAAACTCACCGTGGTTGCCACCGATGGTCGTCGTTTAGCTAAGTGCGAAAGAGAATTAGCCGGCCCCGACAAACCACTCTCATTTATTTTACCCGCCCGAACAATTGCTGAACTGCAGCGCTTGTTTAAGTCAGGCAGCAAGGCCCATATTTTAAACAACGAAAGACAGGTTAATTTCATTATCGATATCCCTAAAAACGACGAAGGTTTAGTGGATCGCATTCAGCTCGTTTCAAAAGTGGTTGAAGGAAATTATCCAAACTACCGCCAAGTGATTCCAAAAGATGCGGGCAGCAAAGTACGACTCGAAAGAGAAAAATTCTTAGATACGGTGAATCGCGCATCACTGATGTGTGATGACCGTAATAACACCGTTCGCCTTACCGTTTCGAAGAAAACGCAAAACCTAGAAATTTCTTCCAAGTCCGAAACCGGTGAATCACAAGAACTCATCGCCGTTAAATACGACGGCCCTGATGTAAACATCGCGTTCAATCCAAATTACGTCATCGACCCCTTAAAGGCCTTAACGGAAGATGAAATTGATTTCGAATTTAAGGACGATATGTCTCCTGGTGTTGTCCGTGCTTTAAAAGAAGATTTTCTCTGCGTCGTTATGCCGCAAAGAATTTCGTAAGTTAAAGTCCCGGGACTTCGCAGTCAGGTAGTCGTTTGATAGCTTCTAGAATTCTCCTAGAGGCTTCACCGCTACGATCGGCATGCCCATGCCCTGGATCATAATCAACTGGCCACAGGGCGTCACCAAACCGCACACGCACCCGAGCATTTCCTGTGGGGAAGTAGGCGTTACGCGGCAAGATATCATTTGCCCCGCGGATGTGGATGGGTACCACTGGCACGCCTGACTTAAATGCCAGCAGCCCAGCGCCTGCCTTGGCTTCTTTAATCACTCCATCGTGGCTACGAGTGCCTTCAGGAAAAATGAGTAAACCCTTGCCCGATTTTAGGGCCTGCAGAGCGATACGAATGGCCCCGATGTCTGCCTCACCACGATCCAACGGAATAGAGTTACAGGCCCGAATGACAGCTCCAAAAACCGGGTTATCAAAAAGCGAACGACGAGCGATATAAGAAATTTCGCGGGGCAGGCAGGAACCAATCAAGGGAGGATCCAGCATGCTTTGATGATTGGCGGCAAAAATACAGGCGCCCTGTGGTACCTTTTCCCAGCCTTCTACCTCGAGTGACGCAAAAACTTCTGCAAAGGCACGTGCACCATGATAAACCGATTTATAAATAAGATTTTTAGAATCTAAAATCATGAGATGCGGCCCGCCTCTAAAATCAGCTTCTCAATTTTCTCTACTACTTCCGATAAAGATAAATGAGTATTATCGATACGAATAGCGCCCGGTGCACAAATTAAAGGTGCAGAAGTGCGTGAAGAATCAATTTTATCTCGTTGGACAATGGAATCCACAATACCTTCGTCTTTTCTTCTTTGATTTCGTGCCGAGGCGTCAGCTTCTAAATAAATTCGTACAGTTGCTTGAGGTAAGACTATCGATCCGATGTCTCGTCCTTCCATAATAAGCCCACCAAAACCATTTTGTTGAGCTACGAGAACTTGGTTTCTTTGATAAGCGAGAATGAAAGCTCTTACTTCAGGAATTGCAGCAAACTGTGATACCGAGGCATTCACGACTGCACTTCTTAATTCAGCTTCACTTAAAACTTTATTATTTAAAGCCAGGAATGCGGAGTTACCTGAAATGACCGTTGAGAGTTTAATTCTACTTAAAGAATTATTTACGGCTTGGGTATCTTCGGGATTAACAAAACTCTGAAGCAAAACATGGGTTAAACTGCGATAATGGGCACCCGTATCGATGTGTAAAAAACCTAATTTTTCTGAGAGTGTACGCGAAGTGCTCGATTTACCACAGGCGGCTCCGCCATCCACCGCGACGCTCACAAACTGAGTGCGTAGAGATTCGAGGGCCGAGAAAAAGAGCGGGAAAGTTTTGCTTGTACATTTGGGGTCTAAAATTTCGATCCAGGGACGACCATCGCCCCATAAATCAAACGAACCTAAAACACCAAAACTCATCGCCATCCGATGATCTTCGTAGGTATGGATGGAAACTGGCTTATAAGCCGAAGCTGCCTTGAGTGCTTCGCGGTTAGGAAAAATGGTTAAAGACGAAAGTGAATCGTCTTCGCGTAACTCTTGAGCGGTCGGTTGGGTTTTTATTCCCAGCCGTTCTAATTCGGTCGCCATAGCCAATACACGATCGGTCTCTTGCTTTCGCGTGTGACCAATATTCTTAATCGTGGTGGGTTGATTTGCCAGAGTGGCAACGGTCGCGAGGGTTAAAAAAGTATCCGAAAAATTATTAAAATCGAAAGTACCACCTTTGATTTCAGCCCAGTGATTAATGACTAGAGCATTACCCTCGTTGTTAAGAATTGCCCCGCAGGTTTGAGCCACTCCAGCGAAGGCAGTATCGCCCTGAAGCCCTTTTGGGTTGTAGCCATTCACGCGGACGCAGGAATTTTTTCCGCTTAGAGCTGGCAAAGCGATAAAGTAACTCGCCGCCGTAGCATCGGGCTCAATGTCATAAATACCAGGTGAAATAAAAGATCCTGGATTTTCACAGCGCCACTCTCCGGGATTCACTTGAGTGATGGCACGACCAAACTGAGCACACATTTTTTCGGTCATTTGCACAAACGGCTCCGAAACAGTGGAACTGCTCATTAAAACTTTAGCACCCGAGCTTAACGGTAAAATCATTAATAAAGCAGAAAGTAATTGTGAGCTGGCCGAAGCATCGACTTCACAGTTTTTTAAGTAACCCGAAGTTAATAAAGTAAAAGGGAAAGAAAGCGTTTCTTTGCCATGAACATCATAGGCAAAATTATCTGATGAGCGCAGTGCGTTTATCAGTCCAGCCATGGGGCGTTGTCGCATGGCTTCGTCCCCATCTAAAAAATATTTACCTTTTTCTGAAAGAGTAAGAAAGGCTGTTAAAAAGCGTGCCGCTGTACCCGCATTACCGACATGTAATCTGGCTTCTTTGGCCGGAATTTTACCGCCTAGCCCAATAACTTTAATCGTGTGCAATGCTTTATTCGCTTCTACGGAAAATCCTAGTTGTTTTAAGGAGGTAATTAAAATTTCAGTATCACGACTGAAAAGAGCACCCCGTAAAAGAGTTTCTCCGTCAGCTAACGCTGCTAAAATAAGAGCGCGGTTGGTTATACTTTTAGAACCAGGAACTTGAGCGACCCCTTGTGCGGGCGAGCAAAAGGGCTT
The DNA here is from genome assembly GCA_037129735.1 of Opitutia bacterium. Taxonomy (GTDB): domain Bacteria; phylum Verrucomicrobiota; class Verrucomicrobiia; order Opitutales; family UBA953; genus UBA953. The sequence goes on from JBAXUJ010000107.1 coordinate 4,054, forward strand.
AACAATGTAGGATTCACTCATGAGTTTGGTCCAACGATTGGCGAGCGATTCTGGCCGCTTCAAGGATTTTACTTAAGGCAGCGGCATCACCGCGTTCAATAGCTATACGGAGTTCGGCGGTTTGTTTCTCAACCTCTTTGAGGCCTCGGGTAACGTGGTTTGCATTAGCTAGTAAAATTCCCACCCAAAGATTTTCTTCACCTGCCGCAATACGTGTGGAGTCCTTTAATCCGGCGCCCACCGCTGCCTGTTTAAAACCGGGAAGATTTTTTACAGCCAATATTAAAGCGGCGGCACTAGCGTGCGGGGTGTGGCTAATGGCTGCCACAATTTCATCATGTTTTTCAGCGCTGCAAATAAAAGTTTTAGAACCGAGACTTTGCCAAAATTGTTCTAGTTTTTGGAC
>JBAXUJ010000108.1:0-4390 GCA_037129735.1 Opitutia bacterium
AAAGGAAATTATATTAAAGATAAAGCTTACGAGTGCGGTCTGCCAGCTGAGGGTAAAGTCCATCCACGTTTCGCCGTTAAGTTTTACGTGACTGCAATGCTTTTCATTCTCTTTGATATCGAAGTAGTCTTTCTGGTTCCTTGGGCTTTAGTTTACCGTGAATTTTTAGCAACGGGCATTGCCATCACTGCCGCAACCGCTGTGTTTCTTTTCACCCTCATTCTTGGGCTCGCTTATGAAATTAAGCGCGGAGCCCTCGAGTGGGATAAATAAACTATTTCGTCTTATCCATCACTTCAATCAGCCCGTACGTGCGCTGATTGAGTTCACGCATGGCTTCTAGCAAAGGTGGATAAGTTACATAGCGAGCTGTAACGATTCCTTTATTGGAATCTAAATTCGATGGGTCGACCCCTTTAGCGTCAGGATCATTGTCGGCATACTTAAACCAATGCCAACCCACGCAACCCGGGTGCTTTAAAAGTAAAAGCGTAAAGTTTTGGTAATACATACCGCGGTCTTTTTGAGTGTGCACAAGCCAGCCAGCACCGCCCGTGTTGCCCATCCCACTATCTTCCGCCTTCGCGTACCACTCAGTAATGATAAAGGGCTTTTGCGCATTCTTCAGCCACATATCCATTAAGGTTTTATTAGGAGTCCAAGCACCGTAATAATTTACGGAAATGATATCACAGTAGCGGCCTGCGGCAGTAAATACGGGAGGAAAATTATAGGCAGCACTATGATAGCGCGCACCGAGAATCATGTGATTGCAGTCCATCGCACGTATCGCTGACGTCGCGATTTTAAAATAAGTGTCAGCGGCGTATTCTAAAAAGGCGTGACGATTGTCATCGGTAATCTTCTCGACGCTCACTTTATTTTTCGCCAGCCATGCTTCGGCTGCTTTACGTCCATTATCAGTATCACTGAGTTTAAGGAATTTATCTAAGAGATTTAATTTCCAAGGCATTTCGTTATCCGTAAAATAACCCAACAGCCATGGGTCGTTTTTATCCTTAATTAACTTCTGACATTCTTTTTTACAATGTTCTGCGAATTCGGGATCAAATATGGGAGGGCAATCACCTGGGTAAGACATGTTACCGCTACCCATTTTAGCTCCTTTGGTTTTTCCGTAACTCGCCATCAAGGAAAGTAGTTTGGTTGAAACTAGGCGCGGCTCTACCGACTCCAATGAGGCGTCATCAGACCATGACCCTGTGCCATTAAATCCATTCTCGATAAGCAGAGTAGCAGTAGCCTTGGCCCAGCCTTCTTTGTTCTTAAACTTTTTACTCAACTCTTCTTTGGCGCCCTCAGTGGGAATAGTATTTACCGAAGCCATCCCGCGATGAATAAAACGTCCGCCTACTGGGTCGATAATCCACCAGCGACCATTAATATTTTCAACGCGGAAAAATCCGGTCGCTTTTTGCTTGGGCTCAATGACTCCGCCAAATTTATCCAAGCCACTGTCCGCCTTAACCGACGGCACATCAGCCAAGGTTATCGTCTTTTGTAGCGTGAACTTTTCTCCAGGTTTTTTTGCTACCTCAACTTGTTGTTCGGCATTTAATACGGACACTCCAAGAACGATGCCCAAAAGAGATACGGCGAAATGATTCATGACTTACTTGGCCTCGGGTGCCTTGATTTGAGCTGCTGGAACTTTACCCTTTAAGTGCTGATCAAAGAAAGCTGTGACTAGAGGACGTAAATCGCGCTGCTTAGGCTGTAAGTCAAAAGTGTGTGGAGCATCAGGAATAATTTCTAAAATACAATTGGCACCTTTTTCTTTAGCCACTTTTAAATAAGACTCACTTTGACTGAGTGGAACGGTTACATCGGCTGTGCCGTGCACCAGAAGCATGGGCGGATCTTTAGCATCTAAATAATTTATCGGTGAGCCTTTTTTATAGAGCTCAGGAGCTTCTTCGCGTGTTTTAGCGAACATTTTCATGTCGTGGTAATTGATCAAATCGACCGCTCCGTAGAAACCAACCGCACATGAAACCTTCGGCGAAATATCTTGGTAAGGCTCATCCTTAACAACGTCAAAACCGTCGGTTGGTCCAGTGGTGGCGAGCATCATGGATAAATTGCAGCCGGCAGAACAACCAATCACTCCGATTTTCTCGGAATCAACTCCAAGATTCTTCGCTTCTTTTCTCATGTAGCGAACGGCGGCCTTCGCATCATAAACACTCTGTGGCCAGGTTACCTGGTCCTTCACTCTACGAAGTTTATAATTTATACTCATACAGACGTATCCCTGAAGAGTTAAGTTTTCCGAAATATTTAATTCACGGCCGCGGGCCTTATCACCGTCATTAAATCCGCCTCCATGAATCACGATAATTCCAGGCAATGACTTAGTCGCATCATGATTCAGAGGTGAATAAATATCCGCTTTTTCTTTTCGCCCCTCCCCGAGGTAAGCGACATCTTTTTGCACCTTAACCGTCGTTGGATAAACGACCTTCTTTTTAAGAACGGCCGGCGTGTCTTCGGAGGCAGGCTCAGAAGTCTTACTCGCGGCCTCTTTCGCGACCACGGGTTCGGCAGACTTTACTACGGGAGTTTCTACCGTGGGTGCTGTTGCTGCCAATAAAGAAGCTAATAGAATACTGGGGGTAATCATACCTCTAGATAATTACTAAATTTTATTGAGTCAATCTCTCGAAACTTAAGGCGCACAAATTCCGCAACCAGCTGGAAGATTTTGGAAAAAATCTACCCCTTTATCGTCGACTAAAATAAAGGCCGGGAAGTTAACGACTTCAATTTTCCATACGGCCTCCATGCCTAGCTCTGGATAATCAATGACTTCCACTTTCTTGATGTTTTCCTGAGCGAGAATCGCAGCGGGACCACCAATCGATCCTAAATAAAATCCGCCATACTTCTTACACGAGTCGGTTACCATTTGTGTACGATTTCCTTTCGCAATCATGACCAGTGAGCCGCCGTTTTTCTGGAAGAGTTCAACATAGCCATCCATGCGGCCAGCGGTTGTTGGTCCAAACGATCCTGATGGCATACCCACCGGAGTTTTGGCGGGACCTGCGTAATAAACTGGATGGTTCTTAAAATATTCAGGCAGACCTTCGCCACGTTCTAAACGTTCACGTAGTTTCGCATGAGCAATATCACGGGCCACTACTAATGTGCCTGTTAACGCTAACCGTGTCGTCACAGGATGTTTTGAAAGTTCGGCTAAGATTTCTTTTATCGGGCGATTCAAATTAATCGCCACGACCTTGGAAGAGTCTTGATGCTTTCTTAATTCGTCTGGAATAAATTTCCCTGGATTTTCTTCCAACTGCTCAATCCAAATTCCGTCCTTATCAATACGCGCCTTCGCATTACGATCGGCTGAGCACGATACAGCCATACCAATCGGGCAAGAGGCACCGTGACGTGGTAAGCGAATAACTCTCACATCTAAGGCGAACCACTTTCCGCCAAACTGCGCCCCAATACCTAATTGATGAGCGGCCTTAAGTAATTCAGCCTCCAGAGCGGTGTCTCTAAATGCCTGACCATGCTCATTCCCCTGGGTCGGCAATTCATCATAGTAGTGCGTAGAAGCCAGTTTAACCGTCTTCATGGTGGCTTCGGCGGATGTTCCACCGACCACGATAGCTAAGTGATAGGGCGGACAGGCTGCCGTTCCGAGACCCTTCATTTTTTCTATTAAAAATAACGGTAAGGACTTCGGATTTAAAACCGCCTTGGTTTCTTGAAATAATAAACACTTATTCGCAGAGCCCCCGCCCTTCGCGACGAATAGTAAATCGTACTTCATACCCGCGGTGGCAGCGATATCGATTTGGGCGGGTAAATTTGTACCCGTATTTTTCTCGGTATATAAATCCGTTGGAGCGAGCTGCGAATATCTTAGATTATTTTGTGCGTAGGCTTGGTAAACTCCTAAGGACAATGCTTCGGCGTCGTCGGCTCCCGTCCAAACCTGCTGACCTTTCTTCGCAGTAATAGCAGCGGTTCCAGTATCTTGGCAAAATGGCAAAACGCCTTTGGCGGCCACCTCAGCATTGCGCAACATCGCCAATGCCACCGCGCGATCATTATCACTTGCCTCCGGATCTTTCAAGATGTGGGCTACTTGTTCGAGGTGCTTCGTCCGCAGATAAAAGTTAATATCGTGAAAAGCCTGATTCGCCAAAAGCGTGAGACCGGCTGGATCAACTTTTAAAATCGGCTTACCTTCAAATTCAGTGACGCTGACAAAATCTTTCGTTACCAACCGATACTGAGTCTTATCGGGACCAACCGGAAACGGTTCTTGATAATGAAACGAGGAAGCCATCGTTTATTAAATTAACAAAAACCCTAAAACTCGCAAATATAAACCTTATGAGTATTT
>JBAXUJ010000109.1:0-4372 GCA_037129735.1 Opitutia bacterium
GCGAATCCAACGGGGTCAGCCGCATCGTGCGGAATAGGAATCGAGGTGATTTTTAAATTACGAAATTCGAATGTCGTTCCGGTTTCAAAAATTTGCCAGTTGGGACGAATCTTCTGCGTGGATTGAATGCGGCGCGCAGTTTCTCGATTAGCAAAAACTTTTAATAAGGGATTTTGTCGGAGCAGGGCAGTGAGTCCGATACAATGATCAGTGTGTTCGTGGGTAATAAAAATGGCATCGATGGCTGGTACCTCGATACCGATTTTGGTGAGCGATGATTCCAGGCGTGGACCCGGGAAGCCGGCGTCGATCATGATTCGCGTATCGTCCGCTTGTAAAATTGAGCAATTGCCCGAACTGCTGGTACCGAGAATATGAAAAGCGAACGCCATGGACGGGTCAGATGCAAACACACTTGAGTGAACCTTCAAGCCACCATTCACGTTTTTCCGCTTGTGCCTCACAGCAGTCTCAACGATGCTTTCGTTACTGACTATGCGTACATTTCCGAGAGTTATCTGTATCATTATGGGAGGTGGCCGTGGTTCGCGTCTTTATCCGCTGACCAAGGATCGCTGTAAGCCCGCAGTACCTTTAGCCGGCAATTATCGCTTGGTAGATATTCCGATCAGCAATTGTTTGAACTCCGGCTTTAACCAAATTTTCGTTTTAACCCAGTTTAACACCGCTTCCTTACATAAACACATTCAGCAGACGTATAAGTTTGATGGATTTGCGCGTGGGTTCGTCGATATTTTAGCTGCTGAGCAAACCGGTGATAGCGAAGCGTGGTATCAGGGTACTGCTGATGCGGTTCGTCAAAATCTGCATCACTATAATTTAAAAGATGAAGACTTGGTGCTGATTCTTTCTGGCGACCAACTTTACCGTCTCGATTTCGCTGAATTAGCCAAACAACACATTGAATCGGCGGCTGATATTACCATTGCCGCAAAAGCGATGCCCGCCGAACAGGTATCTGCCTTAGGTGTCATGCGTGTAGGTTCCGATTTAAAAATTACTGAATTTGTTGAGAAACCAAAAGACCCAGCAGTCATTGAGTCTCTGGTGCTCAAAGGTAACGCTCGTTCACGTTTATCCGATAAATCGGACCGTAAATACTGTCTAGCTTCCATGGGCATTTACATGTTCTCGGGCAAAATGATGCGCGAGGCTTTAGCCGACCCTAAACAAACCGATTTCGGTAAAGAAGTTATTCCAGGTTTATTAGCTTCAAAGAGAATGATCAGTTACGTTTTCGATGGTTACTGGGAAGACATTGGTACAGTCGGTTCATTCTGGGAATGTAACTTAACCCTAACCGATCCCGTTCCGCCGTTTGATTTCTTTGACAGTGAAAATCCTATTTACACGCACGCCAGTTATTTACCTACAGCTAAACTTAATGGCTGCCGCGTGAATAAAGCTCTCATGGCAGGTGGTTCGATTGTGGATGATTCAGTAATTACTCGTTCAGTCATCGGCATTCGTTCAGTCATTCGTGGCGGATCCACTTTAGAAAACGTTGTGATGATGGGCGCAGACTCCTTTGAACGTCCGCAGGATTTACTTTTAAATCATAATTTAGGCCGACCCGATATCGGTGTAGGTGCAAATTGTCTGATTCGTAATGCCATCATCGATAAGAACGCACGGATCGGCGCAGGTTGTCGTTTAGCTCCCACGGGCTTGCCCGAAAAATGGGAAACCGACGCGTTATTCGTACGTGATGGTGTGATTGTCGTTAAAAAAGGCGCGGTAGTTCCGCCTGGTACGATTGTGGGAGAATGATCGCCTTTGCGCGCACCTATTGGTTTACCTGGGGTTTCTTAATCTTTGCTGCACTTTTTACCGGACTCCATTCGGTCAGCGATATTTTCTTTAGTGGAGTAATCGCCTCGTTGCTCTCTGCTAGTGCAACAAGAGGATACGAAAAATTAGGTTACCGTTATGCTCCGTTATTAGGTGCCGCTCTCGGTATCGTGTGGGCTTCAGTCATGCTCTTATACGTTCGTTGGTTTGGTTCCGCCGATGACTACGTACTCGCATCATGGCGTTTCGGTACGACCATGGCGATACACGCGGCCGGATTTGCGGGTGCAGGTTTGTTGACGGCGTTAGCGATGAAAAATTCTCTGGTTCGATCCTTCTTCGCCGGAACCCTTTTGTCCTGTGCGATGACCGCCATTCCTTATGGCTTTATTGCATGGGTGGATGCGCAACTGGCTGGACCGATTGAAGTCATTGCACTCGTCTCAGCTGATGTCGCACCTAACGAAGTTCCAGTGCGTCGAGCGGGTACAGATATTGCCAAAATATCCGAGGAAGAAATGACACTGCTCAAAGAGAAATGGTTAGTTACCCAAGGACAGAGTGAATTTGAGGTAATCGACGAACAAGGCCGTCGTTATTGGCCTTTATGGCGTAAAACTTTTGTTTACCCCGGTAATCCCAGTTATAAGGAAGTTAGACGGGTCTTTATTTTAATTCCGCCCGATTTATCAGAAACGGGTACTTGGAATTTACCTTTAACCTCTGATCCACGTGGAATAAGTATTGTGCAATTCAAGTACCGACCCGGTTCTGGTTTTTACACTAAAACTGTATCATGCCCGTCACAGACTAATAATATTAGGTGTGAAATTAATTTTAACGCGCCCAAGAATTCCACCAACACTGGAACAATGGGAAACACCGCTATGATTAAGATTAAACGCCTTTCACCCATTGGAGATTTTTATTCAGATGATCCCATTAAATCAGACCTCGCTTTGCAGTTTCCGCCACTGATTGATAAAGCTGACGAAAAAATTGATTCTACTTTAAAGACAAAAAAACGCCCCAGCTTTGATGACAAAGTGGGGCAGTGATTTTTGGTTCGTTTAGAGTTAGTTGATGAAAGTACCTTCTTTCGAGGCCTTCTTACGGAACTCAGTAAGAATCTTGGCGGTAAGCGGGCCAGGTTTTCCAGTTCCGATCGTGCGTGCATCGACTTCGATGACTGGAATAACTTCAGCGGCGGTACCCGTCAGGAAACATTCATCAGCATTCCACACGTCGTAACGAGTGATATTGGTTTCAACGACAGGGATGTTGAGCGCTTGAGCGACTTCGATGGCTACTTGGCGGGTGATTCCGACCAACGCACCTGCGTGAGAAGCAGGAGTGATGAGTTTACCTTTGTGAATTAAGAAAACGTTATCACCGGTGCATTCCGATACATAGCCTTGTTCATTGAGCATGAGACATTCGTGGAAGCCGTGTTGCTGAGCCTCCATCTTAGCTAAAATATTGTTTAAGTAGTTCAGCGACTTAATCATCGGTGGCAATGCAGCCGGACTGACGCGGCGTGTTGGGGCCGTGATGATTTTCATACCCGTGGTGTATAGTTCCTCGGGGTAAAGTTTAATGCTGTCGGCGATACAAATGATGGAAGGCGTTGGGCAATTCTTAGGAGAGAGACCCAGGTCGCCGAAACCACGTGAAACCACGAGGCGGATGTAGCCATCGGTGAGTTTGTTGCGACGGCAACTCTCGCAAACGATGTCGGAGATTTCTTTGCGCGTCCAAGGCATGTTTAAGCACAGAGCCTTGGCGGACATCTCGAGACGCTCGAGGTGCTCGTCTAGACGGAAGACGCAACCCTTGTAGAGACGGATACCTTCGAAGATGCCGTCGCCATAGAGGAATCCGTGATCGAAGACAGAGATTTTGGCTTCGGCTTTAGGATAAAATTTTCCGTCGATATAAACTTCCATCGTAGTACCGCGAAGATTGGGCAAGATTGAGGAGTATTTCCAGCCCGAAGCAGAGAAAATGAATAAATTAACTCCTTTTGGTCTAAAAAAACTTAAACCACGCGGGCCGTAAGGCGGAATTTACCCGAATCTTCAGGGGTAATGAGCGAAACAAAGGATGTATTTACGGAGTTACCCAGCAACTTTTCGAGCCTCGCCGTCACCATAGTCGCGACATCACTCATCGATGAATCGGGATTCTCAGGCAGGAGAAGTACTTCCGCTTTCCCATCACTCGATTGGCGGACTTGGTAATGACAAATATTTTTAATATCACTAAACACTTCATCCACTTGTCGGGTGCTTATAAGATTTTTATTACTATCCATCAAGGCATCGCGCTTTCTTCCGTGAATACGATATCCGTTGGTGGTCGCTTCGGCTAAATCGCCGATCTCATAACGAATCAACGGCAGGTATTGATTGGTGCGTGTAGAAACCAGGAGTTCACCTACACCTAGAGCATTGGCATCAACGAGTTCAAGATAGGCGGTTTCTGGACTAGCGATCAGCTCATCGCTGCCATTTTGGATGAGTAAGTGTCCGGTTTCACTCGAACCATATAAATTAATTAC
>JBAXUJ010000011.1:0-17725 GCA_037129735.1 Opitutia bacterium
TCCGCCTGATTTAATACACGCTTGCCGAGGGGTTAAAATCAAAGCCTTCTCTTTAGTATCCACTGATGCGTAAGAAACTTACAGCTTATCGTCACGCCGTTTGGGACTGGAATGGCACGTTGCTCGATGATACCTGGCTTTGCTGTGCGGCACTTAATCAATTATTATCAGCAGAAAATCGACCCCGTTTGGAAACCGAAAGGTATCGAATGATTTTTGAATTCCCTGCTATCAAGGTCTACGAGAAATTAGGGTTCCCGATTACGGGTGGAAATTTCGAGGCACTCTCCGCCCGCTTCATGGATGCTTACGAAAATCAAAAAGCAAAATGTATACTACACTCACAAGCGGTAGAAATTTTGGAAAAGCTCTCGGGTCATGGTTTATCTCATTCGGTACTTTCAGCCTACGAGCATCGACTCCTTGAACAGACCCTTGCCGATCACAATGTCGCTCACCGTTTTGTTAAAATCAGCGGAAGTGGTGACATCTATGCGGGCAGTAAAGAAGATAGAGCCCGAGCGCACCTAGGCGACCTTGCACACCACCCCGATGAGGTTGTTTATATTGGCGATACCGCTCATGACCTTGATGCTGCTAAGGCGATGGGGGTAGACTGTATCTTAATTGCTCACGGCTATCAGCATCGCGATAACCTCGACGGCCTAGGGGCAAGAGTGGTCGATAGTTTTGAAGAGTTGTTAAGGGAAATCTAATATGCCTTAAAAACTAAATACCCCAAAGCCGTGCTGGGGACTCCGTTTTTATTGCTCTCGAGCGCAGCCTAGTGCTAAGTTAGTCCTACCCCTAATTCTAGTCATCATGAGCGACTCCTCTACGAACTTACTCATTTATTTAATCATCGCAGGCATCTCAATTGCTTACTTTGTTTTTAGAAAAAAATCGACGTCATCTAGCCTAAGCGAAGAAATGGCCGATGTGCAAAATGCAGCCGCCGATGGCTTTGGTGCTTCCGAACAAATTTTTCCACCCTCGGCAGAGTTCGTCGCCAAAGCACGCGTAAAAGGAATGGATGGATATAAAAAACTTTATAAAGAATCCATTGATAATCCTGAAAAATTCTGGGCCGATGAAGCCAAGGAACTTACATGGTTTGAACCTTGGACCAAAGTCCTAGATGAATCGAAAAAGCCTTTCTTCAAGTGGTTCGTAAACGGCAAAACCAATATCTCCTATAATTGCATCGACGCGCAGATCAAAAAAGGACTCGGAGATAAAGTAGCGATTGTTTTTGAAGGTGAGCCCACCCAAAACGGAGCAGCGACCGAAGTACGTCGAATCACCTACAAAGAATTACTCGTGGAAGTAAGTCGCTTCGCTAATGTTCTGAAAGAGCTGGGACTTAAAAAAGGTGATACCGTGGCAATTTACATGCCGATGGTTCCCGAACTCGCATTTGCTGTGCTCGCGTGTGCTCGCATTGGAGTCGTTCATTCGGTAGTCTTTGGTGGGTTTTCTGCTGAATCGATTCGTGATCGCGTCAACGATGCTAAATCCAAAGCGGTTATTACGATGGATGGAGGTTATCGCCGTGGAAAATTCTTAGCCTTAAAACAAACGGTCGATGAAGCAGTGCAAGATTGCCCCAGTTGTGAACGCGTATTGGTCTTACAACGTCACTCCGGAAAACCTGACCCAGCTTGTGTGATGAAAGCCGGACGTGATGTTTGGTATCATGACGTCGCGTCGAAAGTTAGCAGCGATTGTCCAGCCGTTTGGCAGGAATCGAATGAGATGCTTTTCTTACTTTATACTTCGGGTTCCACCGGAAAACCGAAAGGTATCATTCACGGCACGGGTGGTTACATGCTACAAGCTTACACCACGAACAAATATGTTTTTGATTTAAGGAATGACGATTTATTCTGGTGCACAGCCGACGTGGGTTGGGTCACTGGTCACACTTACGTAGTTTACGGTCCACTTTTAAATGGTGCTTCCGTCTTAATGTATGAAGGCGCACCCGATGCCCCAGACTACAGTAGATTCTGGAAAATCGTTGAAGACCACAAAGTCACCGTCTTTTACACTGCACCTACCGCGATTCGTGCCTTTATGAAATGGGGCGATGAGTGGGTTAAGAAACATAATCTTAATTCCTTACGCTTACTCGGATCAGTCGGTGAGCCAATTAATCCCGAAGCTTGGTTGTGGTATCATCGCAATATCGGAGCTGAGCGTTGTCCGATTGTTGACACTTGGTGGCAGACTGAAACGGGCGGACACATGATTACGCCTATACCCGGATGCACTCCCACCAAACCCGGTTCAGCCACACTTCCCTTCTTCGGTGTGGATGCCGCAGTCCTAGATGAACAAGGCAACGAAACCGACAGTGGTATTCTTGCGATTCGTAAACCATGGCCAGGTATCACCCAAGGAATTTACGGAGATGAGAAACGCTACATCGAAGCTTACTGGAGTCGCTGGAACGGCGCTTACTATTTCCCTGGAGACGGAGCGATTAAAGATAAAGACGGTTATCTCTGGATCACTGGACGAGTAGATGACGTGGTGAATGTATCCGGTCACCGCATCGGAACAGCTGAACTTGAAGCCGTCTTCATTGAGAACGAAGCTGTTGCCGAATCCGCCGTCATTGGCGTTAAACACGAACTCAAGGGCCAAGGCCTCATGGCATTCGTCATTCTTAAATCGGCTGCCGCTAAAACTACGAATGAAGAAACTCTAGCAAAAACACTGAATGGCATGGTCGACACCAAAATCGGTAAATTTGCCCGACCAGAAAGAATTGTGTTTGTACCCGATCTGCCCAAGACTCGCTCAGGTAAGATTATGCGTCGATTACTACGAGATATTTCCGAAGGACGAGAATTAGGAAATGTCTCAACCCTGGCTGACCCTGCAGTGGTTGAGTCGATCCGTAATAAATTTAATAATAAATAATATGAAAAAAATCCTCTCCCTGTTTTTACTCTTGGTCACCTCGCAAGTCTTTGCACTCAATGTGGGTGACAGAGCCCCAGCCACCCGTCCCAAAACCCAAATCAAAGGTGAAGCTGTTAAGTCCTTTGAAAAAGGTAAGCTCTACATCTTTGAATGTTGGGCGACGTGGTGCCCTCCCTGTGTGGCCTCCATTCCTCATCTCAATGAGTTAAATCAAAAAATGGGACCGAAGGGCGTGGTGATTACGGGAGTGAATGTTTGGGATGGTGAAAAAAACCCTGAAGCCGCAAAGAAGGTTAAAGACTTTGTTAAAGTACAGGATGATAAGATGTCTTACGCCGTTGCAATCGGTGGAGATAAATTTCTAAGAGATTGGCTCGAAGCGGCTAAAGTTGACGGCATCCCCCATGCGTTTGTGATCAATGGCGACGGTGTAATCGTTTGGATGGGACACCCAATGCAATTAAACGAAAAGCTATTGGGCGATTTATTAACGGGTACCGCCGCTCCAGAACCCGAGAAAAATAAATCGGAAAAAAAAACTAAAGACGGAACCGTAAAGGACGAAACGAGTTCAACATTAGAAAAATTAGGCCAGGCACTGAATAAAAAGAACTGGGACTTGGCTGAAAAAATTCTGCCTGAAGCCTTGTTGACTCTTAATGCTAGAGATCAGGCTAACCTTAAGGAGTCGGCTGAAGCCATCATTGCATTGGGTCGCGGTGACCCTGCAAAGATTAATGCGATGTATGAAAAATCGGCCCAAGACCATAGCGATGACGCTGAAGTTCAAAACGAAATCGCTTGGGACCTTTTAACCAATCCCCGTTTTGGTAAAAATATTAATTTAGCTTTAGCTGAAAAATGTGCCGTTCGAGCGGTGACCCTCACTAAAGATGAAGATGCTGAAAAATTAGATACCTTAGCTCGTGTTCGCTGGTTACAGGGCAGAAAAGAAGAGGCGATTAAATTACAGGAAAAAGCCATGAGCAAGGCCTCGTATTTAACCCTTAAAGAAGAGTTACAACTCACACTTGATTCAATGCGTAAGGGAGTATTACCTCCTGGTGATCCCATCGAGATCGCAGAATAATTTTATGGAAAGTAAAAGTCTCATCGAAAAAGCGCATTCAGCGCTACACTTACGCTTACTTTCCCTACAGCAAAGAATTGTTAATCATCATGCAGGTACCGTGATTGTTATTGGCGGTGGTGATCGCCTGGCAGCCTCTGAATTGGCCAATCAACTCACCGAGTGGCTCGACTCTCGCCTTGTGCGCATTTGCGCTCCTGACACATCACTTCCTGAAAACAAGCTCCGCCCTTTTCTCTGGCCATATTGGAACTTAGCGCCCGCCCAAGGTCGCATTACGATTGTTGTGGGTGATTGGACAACTCGTTCCGTGGTAGCCTCAATCAATGGCGAACTCAAAGGCGATGCCCTCCGTGCCCGCTTAAAGAGTATTAAAAGTTTTGAAGACACGCTCGTCGCTAATGGAATCGCGATGGCCAAAGTCTGGATTGATACACCTGAAAAAAATCTGAAGAAGCGTATGAGTGAAGCTGAGGATACTGATGCCGAGGGTTGGGTGGTCTCAGCGAGAGATTTACTCATTGGAAAAAAGAAAAATCACCAACAGGTTAAAACCATTCGGACGACTAGCTCAGGCAAAGGACTTCCTTGGAAAATCATCAATGGATCAGACTCCAAACGACGCAATTTAGTGGCCGGAAAATATATCGCGGATCAATTAAACAGCGGCCTGCGTCGAAAAATTACCAAGGTTAGTAAGCCGAGCAATCGACCACGTGGTCTTTTAGAGAGTGCGACCGCTCACCCTGTTTTAGATAAAAAAGATTACAGTCAGCAAATTGCGAAACTCCAGTGGCGACTGGGACGACTCACTCGGATTGCCGCCAAGCGCGGAATTTCAACCTTGGTGGTACTTGAGGGTGTCGATGCCGCCGGCAAAGGTGGAGTCATTCGACGACTCGCAGCTAAACTGGATGCAGCCCATTACCACGTTCATCCCATTCCCGCGCCCACACCCGAAGAAAAGTCTCGTCACTATTTATGGCGATTCTGGGTACGCATTCCACCATACGGTCACATGGCAATTTTTGATCGCTCGTGGTACGGTCGGGTGATTGTCGAACGCGTAGAGGGTTTTTGTCGCACCGATGAATGGGCCCGCGCCTACAGTGAAATTAATGACTTCGAAGCACGCCAAGCTGAAGTGGGCTCCATCGTACTTAAATTCTGGATTCATATTTCCAAAGAAGAACAACTTCGCCGCTTCCACGAACGTGAAAAGTCTCCCCACAAGCGTCATAAAATGACCAAGGAGGATTATCGTAATCGCAAGAAGTGGGACGACAATCAGAGAGCCGCTGAGGATATGATTGTACGCACGGATACGCCACACGCCCCTTGGATTGTCATACCTGGTAACGACAAACGCTATGCCCGTGTTGCCGTACTTAAAGCGCTTTGCCGTGCTCTGGCCGATCGCTTAGATTAATCCACTCCTCAATCCAACGTAAATGCGGCCCAGTGATGGCCGCTTCTTTTAGGTGCTTAAGTGCAACCCATTCCAAGGTGGGTTGTTTTTTAATCTTAAGACTTATACCCGAATTTAAGTTAATTAAATTTATATTTTCTTCGTAAGTCACACTTCCAATCGTACGACGACGCACCCAGCTTTTTTGAGATTTAAAATCATTATCCAGGAAATCTACTTCAGGGATTTCGGCCATACCCGCCAGGCGTTTAACGTCCGATGGATTTCTTCGTAATAATAATTTATCTTTATCAAAAATAAGCGCGCGGTGAACAGTAGCTTGTTGACGTTTCTTAGGAGCAAAGCGCGGAAGACTTTCGGCCAGATTTTCTTTTTTGGCCCGACACCACCGTGACACCGGACAAGTCGAACAACTGGGGTTCGCTTTGCGACAAACCAGCGCGCCGAGTTCCATCATCGCTTGATTAAAATCTCCAGGCTGATGGACATCGACTAAGTGATTTGCTAGCGGCGTAAAATATTTAACAGCGGTAGATCCATCGCTAAAAACTTTTTGAACTCCAGCAACGCGAGCGAGCACCCTTACAACATTTCCGTCGACGACCGCAACGGGCTCATTGTAGGCGATACTTGAAATAGCGGCGGCCGTGTACGGTCCGATGCCTTTAAATTTCTGCCATTCGGTCGCCGTCTTTGGTAAAACTTTTAATTGAGAAATCTCGATGGCGCAGGCTCGTAAATTGCGGGCTCGATTGTAATAACCCAAACCTGCCCAAGAGGCCAAAACATCCGATTCCTTGGAACGCGCTAAATCCTTAAAATCAGGCCATTTTTTAACCCAGCGATTAAAATACGGAATAACCGTCGCGATTTGCGTCTGTTGACACATCAATTCCGAAACCACGGTGCGATAAGCAGAAACTTTTTCCCGCCAAGGCATGGGTCGGCGATGCTTTACAAACCACAGCAACAAGGCCTTACGAAACTTAAGGGCATTATTGGCTGAAATTATTTCACGCAAAGGCATGGGAAGGGGCTGGATTTAAATACGAAGTACAGTAAAAGTAATCGCAATGGCAAAAAAGACCAAGCAGGACTCCGAGGAAAATCCCAAGAAGGTGGCAATGCACACCATTAAACTCGATGCCGCCCAAGCTGAAAAACTTAAAGCCATCTTAATAGGAAAAGGCTGGGTATCCGCCGTCGTGGATCATGCCGCGTTTGCCTACAAGGGACCGAGCTGCAACGTGGTTCATTATAAATCTGGTAAGTGCGTTATCTCAGGTAAAGGGACCGAAGAATTTGTGAAATTCACTTTGGAGTCAGAAGTCACTGGCCAAGCCTTACTCGGCTACGAAGAGGAATTGAATCCTGAGTGGTTCGAAGAACACGCCGGACTCGATGAGTCGGGCAAGGGCGACTTGTTTGGACCCGTGGTCTCCGCTTGTGTCATCGCTACAGGTGAGATGACACGTCAGTGGATTAAAGCCGGAATTAAAGATTCGAAGAAGTTAACCGATTCGAAAATCGCCGAACTTGAGAAAGTGATTCGAGAAACTCCAGGCGTTGCCGTGAAAACTACTTTTGCGAGAATGTCTAAATACAATGAACTGCACTCTCGCTTTGGAAAAAATCTCAATCGCTTACTCGGCTGGATGCATGCAACTTCCTGCGAAGAAGCATTAAAAGATTACGAACTTCTTCACGGACATCGCCCTACCTGGGGCCTGCTCGATCAATTTTCCGAAGAACCGATTGTACAAAATGAGTTAGAGCGCAAAAAAGTTGTTTTCGATTTAAGAATGCGCACCAAAGCAGAGTCTGACCCCGTCGTTGCAGCAGCGTCGATTATTGCTCGCGCAACCTTTGTACGAGAACTCGATCGTCTTTCCGCTGATGGTGGCGTGAGATTACCTAAAGGGTCAGGAGCAGAAGCCAAAGAGGCGGCCATCGAACTCGTGGGTCGATTAGGTCCAGCCATCTTAGTAAACTTTGCTAAGCTTCATTTTAAAACTGCCTACGAAGCTCGCGGTCTCGAGCCCCCTGCCCCCAAGCCCTTCAAGGGCCGTAAGAAAGAAGATTAAGCCGTGGCGTCTCTGGCTACATTTGACCGCAAAAAAGGCAATGGAAGACCAGGAATTGCGGGTCTAGATGAAGCCGGGCGAGGATCCCTTTGCGGCCCCGTGGTCGCCGCAGCCGTTTTGCTCGATGCAGGATTCTACGGAGAGCCCACCTGGCTTCGTCGACTCAAAGGCGCGAATGATTCCAAAAAACTTTCGCCCTCAAAACGGAGCGACCTGCATCAAATAATTTTTGAGATGCAAGAGGAAGGAAAGTTAAAAGCGGTTTGGGCAGAGGCCTCAGTGATGGAAATTTCTGCACACAATATTTTAGGAGCAACCCGTATCGCGATGGGGCGATGTATGACAAGTTTAGCCCAAGGAGCTCTCGCTCCACTCTTCCCTGCGGCTGGGACAGAAGGCGAATTATTCGGATGGCGCGATGAGAAGAATTTTTTAGTGCTCGTGGATGGTCTACCACTTCGCCCATTCACCTGGGCTCATGAAGCCGTTAAACAAGGTGACGGAAAAAGTCTCGCCATTGCCTTGGCATCAATCGTCGCAAAAGTAGAGCGCGATAAATTATTAATTAAGATGGAGGAAAAGTATCCAGAGTATGGATTTGCGACACATAAAGGCTACGGTACGCCTGAACATGTCAATGCACTCCGAAAATATGGACCCTGCCCCGAGCATCGTGATTTATTTGTGCGAGGAATTTTAGCGGGTGAAGATCCGCCGCCTGACTCGCATCCAGAATTTGATTTTAATTAAATCGCCACGGCGTCGACCAAGAGCCAAGCCCAGGTCGCGACCACCCCGCCTGACTTAGGGTGCAGTCGATCGTAATCTTTAATCAGAGACTTTAAGGTACCGGGCGACATGCGAGGCGAACCCGTGACGCCACTGCCGTGCAATGCTCTAAATAAATCAATCGATGAGGGATAAATTTCCTGCGATTCTAAAACGCCGTTAGCACGTACATCAAATTTAGCACGTTTTAATATTTGTAACCATTGCTCTTCATCGCGCCAGTGGACAGGTCCTTCGCCCATTAAATCACGGAGTTCAAATAAACAAGGATCGCACGGTACACCTAGGAGCAAACGCCCTTGGTCGGGTAAAGCATCATGCCAGTGGCGTAAAACCGCGACGGGATCAGGCGCCCAATGTAATAGACCTGACGAAGCCAAAGCTTTCGCTTTAGGTATTTTTGTAAAAGCATCGCGCACTTTCCAATCAGCGAGGGGTGCATTTTGCCGACCTAATTCAACCATCGACGAAGAATTATCAGTGGCTTCAACAGAAGAACCCTGAACCAATAGCGCATTAGTTAAAAATCCAGTGCCGGCACCTAACTCAGTAATTTCGGTACCACGTGGAAATGGAGCAAAGGCGGCAAGAGCTTCAGCAAAACGACGCTGGGGGGCGGCGTTTTGATTATAAGTATGAGCACATTCGTTGAAGCGCATGAGTTAATTTGAGCTGTCAGCGAAAAAATCGCTGAGGTTATGCCCGAGTCCTTCTACAATTTGGCAGCCAACGATCGATTGGCAAACGCCATTAGGGCTTAGCAATAAATCCTCCGAGCCCACATACGCTTCCCACCCACTCGGCAATCCTTGGCGACAAAAACTAATCAATGAGATTCCGGCAGGTTGAGATAAAACTTCTAAACCCTTCAAAAGGTTTTCCAACTCATAGGGCGGATCAGAAATCGTAGAAACTGGAAGTCCTGCTCGATTACGAAAATCGGCCAAAGCATTAGGTAAATCTGTTTTAACTAAACGACTTAACCAACGCACCTGCGTCTCACTGACTTTTCCACATTTTGAGTGTTCTGTGCAAAACGAAGTAAACGGTGCAATGAGCAAAGCCTTGGCAGGCAACTTAACGCCCCTCGAGGCGGCTTCTAAAATTAAATGTGCCCCCAAGGACCAACCAATCACCATGTCGCAACCCACTAAATTTTCTGCGGCACCGACCACGGGTGGATAAATTAGGTGTTCAGCATCGGGCGCATGGCTCACGGCCAAGGGTCGCATTTCCTCTAGCGAAATTCCCCATCCGCCAATCCATCCAATTTTCATGGGTTTACCCCTTTCAGTGTAACAATAAATTTTTCGAGGTGAGTTGAGTCTAATCCCCTCCGTAAGGAAATTCTAATTCGTGCAGTATTTACGGGCACAGTCGGAGGGCGAATGACTGAAACAATAAATCCAGCAGATCTTAAAGCTGCCGCATAATGCTGAGTCTTTTTTACATCACCTATAATTAATGGAATAATCGGTGAATGAAAATCGGGCGCGGTAAATCCTGCGGTACGGAGAGCCGCACGCCAGTCTCGAGAAAGTTGATGCAAACCGGTTCGTTCTTTAGCTAAATTTTGGGTACGTGTAATCGCGGCTAAACCAGCAGCGACGGATCCTGGATTAAGATAGGTAGAATAAATAAACTCCGCGGCGAAATTGATGATCATATTCTTAATCAGAACATCATGACATAAAATATAGGCACCTTGAGATCCAAGAGCCTTACCTAAAGTGCCGACGACAATGTCAGCAGCCGCTCGCACACCCTGCTCTTCCTGCATGCCTGAGCCTGTTTGTCCGTGCCAACCCGTGGCATGAGCTTCATCTAATACCCAACAAAAATTATAGCGCTGCTTGAGTTTTGAAATTCTTGATAAATCCGGACAATCGCCATCCATCGAGTAAACACTTTCCGTCACAACAAATACGACTGCCTCTGTTGCTTTGGATTCCTCTAACATTGATTCTAATACATCTAAATCATTATGCGGAAAACGGCGGAGCGTGGCTTCAGACGATAAAATTCCCTCCAACATGCTCGCATGAATTAACTTATCCGCCAAAACAATATCCCCTTTTTGTGGTAAGCCGCCCAACACAGCAGTATTTGCGGAAAATCCTGTGTTTAAAATAAGTCCATGGGCGTAACCATGCCATTGGGCTAAAGTTTTTTCCAATTCCTGATGTAGTTCAGTATAGCCAGTGACCAGAGGTGAAGCCGAGGCCGAAGCCCCCCATTGTTTCAAAGCAGAAATAGACGCCGCAACGACTTCACTGTCGTGACTTAAATTAAGATAATCATTATCCGCTAAGTTAATTTGTGAATCGTTGGCAGAACGAACTTTCAAAGTGCGCAAAAGCCCATCCGCTTCACGCTGAGCGAGAACTTTCTCCATCCGCTGAAGCAACTTCTGATTCATGACCAAAATTCGGGATTAAAAATAACTTTCTTATTTTGGTAGGAAGACTCCCCCGCTAATTGAATTTTGGATTGTTTAAGTCCGTTACGATTAGCTTGCGCAGTTTCGGGTGAAAGACTGCGACTTATGGTATTCAACCAAACGCCAATCCGTCCGTTGTATTTTCTTTTTAAATAAGCGACGGAAAGTCGGGCCTGATTGATTGCACCGAGCCTATCTTCTACCACGACAATCACTGCATCAGGTTTAATAGTCTGTGCGAAGTCAGTCCAATCTAAGCCCAGCGGATCAAGGGGAACGGCTAAGCCACCTGCACCTTCAATGATTTGATGATCAGCCGGAGGAACAGTCTGATAAGCTTTAACAATATTCTGCAGAGATAATTTTTTTCCTGACTGGGCTGCGGCTGCTAGGGGTGCTTGAGCTGGTCCGAATGAAAAGAGTGTGATCGGTGTAGCCCAATCTCCCGCAGCTTTTGGTGCATCGGCTGGTCTACCAGCAGTTGTTCCCGACTCTACGGGCTTAATGACCTGCGTGTTACCTAATTCAGATAACTCACGAGCCAAGAGCCCTACAACATTAGTTTTACCAATGCCCGTATCACTGCCTGTGATAAAAATAACGGCCACGATTAGTGATTATGTGAGCAGCCGCAGCCTTCAGAAGATTCTCCATCCGGCGTGGCGTTAGTTAATTCCTCAGGATTGGGCCAACCTGCTGCTTGAGCTTGGGAAGGACTGATTTCACCGCGGTGAACGCGACGAGCCTCATCTGGATGCAAGGGGTGTAAGCCTAAACGCTTCATTAAATTCATATCCTCTTCGATGTCTGGATTTCCCGTGGTTAAAAGTTTTTCGCCGAGGAAAATAGAATTCGCTCCCGCTAAATAACACAGCGCTTGGGTTTCTGGATTCATATTCGCGCGACCAGCCGAAAGTCGAACCATCGCCTTAGGCATTAAAATCCGGGCAACCGCAATGGTACGCACGAATTCAATCGAATCTACAAATTTTCTTCCGGCTAAAGGTGTGCCTTCGACAGCAACCAGTGCGTTGATGGGAACGGAGTCGGGCTGGGGATCCATATTCGCTAATTCAACAAGCATCTTAAGACGATCATCGACAGTTTCTCCCATGCCGATAATTCCGCCTGAACAAACTTCTAAACCTGCTTTGCGAACATTAGATAAAGTCTGGAGACGGTCATCATAAGTTCTTGTGGTAATGATTTTCGCGTAATGCTCACGTGACGTGTCGAGGTTGTGATTATAAACATCGCAACCGGCTTGCTTGAGACGGACCGCTTGAGGTTCCGACAACATTCCGAGCGTACAACAAACCTCGAGGCCCAATTCTTTTACACCTGAAACCGTTTTCAGCACGCTATCAAATTGTTTTCCATCCGCCACTCTGCGCCAAGCGGCACCCATACAGAAACGTGAAGCGCCACCTGACTTAGCACGACGTGCATCAGCGAGAATAGTTTCGGTTTCCAT
The DNA here is from genome assembly GCA_037129735.1 of Opitutia bacterium. GTDB lineage: Bacteria > Verrucomicrobiota > Verrucomicrobiia > Opitutales > UBA953 > UBA953. The sequence continues at coordinate 12,238 of JBAXUJ010000011.1, forward strand.
CAGTGATTCAGCTTCAACGAAGGTGTTGTGGTGAACCGACTGAGGGCAGTAGGCACAGTCTTCAGGGCAAGCACCCGTCTTGATTGACTTGAGCGTACAGAGCTGCACGCCAGCGGGATCTTGGTTGGCTTGGTGTGCCTCCTGGGCCTTGAAAATCAAGGTGTTGAGAGACAAGTCATAGAGGGCACGGGCTTGAGTTAGGTTAGTCATAATAATATTAAAGATTGGAAATTACATCATCCATCGCCCGTCGTACCGCTTGCACGAGATGAGTGACTTCAGAGGGTTGAATGGAAATAGGCGGCACAAATAAAATGGAATCTCCCAGGGGTCGAATCACGAGTCCGTGACGACGCGCCGCTAAAGCAATTTGATATCCCACACGCATATCAACGGTCCAATTTTTTGCAGATGCATCAGCGGGTTTGAAATCAACCGCACCGGTTAATCCGTACTGACGATAACTGGCGATGTTAGGATGATTTGAAAAACTATTTTGAATTTCGTCTCCCAGTTGTTGGGCGCGTTCTGCGATTTGCCCCGAAGAAATCATGGGGCGAAGTTTTTTTAATGAGGCTAGAGCAACGGCACAGCCCAAGGGATTTCCCGAAAAGGTATGTCCGTGGAAAAAAGTACGGCCTTCAGAAAATTCACCTTGGAATGCTTGAAAGATTTTCTCCGAAGTTAAAGTAGCAGCCAGTGGGAGGTAGCCGGCGGCCAGTCCTTTAGCCAAACACAGAAAATCGGGAACGACACCCTCTTCTGCACACACCGTTAATGAGCCCAATCGACCAAAGCCCGTGAAAACTTCATCGAGGATTAAATGCACGTCGTATTGCTTACAAAGTTGCGCTACTGCTTTAACGAATCCAGCTGGCTGTTGATGCATTCCCGCGGCGCCTTGGACGCGCGGTTCAAAAATAAGCGAAGCGGTCTGTGGCGCTTGAGATTTTAAAATATTTTCTAATGCTTGAAGCGATTGGGTTGCGTCTGAGAATTTAATCTTACCTGCACATTCTTCATGACGAGGTGCGTCAAAGATCTGAGAAGAAAAAAGCCAAGGCGTGAAACGTTTATGGAAGGTGCGGTTATCGCCCACGGACATCGTTCCGAAGGTGTCGCCATGATAAGCACCGGACATGGAAATTACTCCGCGTTTTTCGGGATGACCGGTTAACTGCCAAAACTGAAATGAAAGTTTAAGGGCGACCTCAACCGCGTTACTTCCGTTGTCGGTAAAAAAACATCGAGGGAGTTTTCCGTTAGTCAGTCCTGCCAGTTCTTCAGCGAGTTCAGTCGCCACCGGATGATTTAATCCCAATAAAGTAACATGAGCTAATTGATGTAACTGTTTCTCGAGGGCAGCATTTAAATCTGGATCGTTATGCCCGTGAACGTTGGTCCACACCGAAGCATTTCCGTCTAAGTATTTACGACCTTCAGTATCGATTAACCACGAACCCTCGCCTCTTACTAAGTGCAGTCGCGGATTTGCCTGATACTCCTTCATCTGAGTAAAAGGATGCCATGCATGTTTTCTGTCCGCTAAATCAATAGCATCGGTCGAGCGACTGGGTGCTGGTGAGGCGGAGGACACCCCTAATAATTAAGCCTAAAAACGCCTATTGTTAAGCCTTAAGTCTCCGTAGGTTAACAATGAATAATATCTATAAACACTTGTTTATAAATAACTTATGAAATTACTCGAAGTCGTAAATCTTAACTGAGCTCCAAAATGTCTTACAGGACTGGACGAAATCTACGTGAATCGGGTCAACCTGGTAGGCGTCGTGTTCGGCCTTACTCTTGAAAATAAACATTTCAGCGTAGTCGTAAGACGTATCAACAATCGGACGATCCGAAGGGGTCGGGCGGCCAATATAACAGGACGAGATGGATTTAATTTTATCCAAACCTCTCAATTTAGTTTCGAACTGAGCGCGCTCAGCAGACGTGAGATCTTTGCGTAAATAGAAAAAGACGAGGTGGTGAAACATGCGTCAAAATTGGTTTAATAAAGTGCTGATGTGAAGCCTGAAATGCCTTTCCTTGCCAAGTCGGAGGTGCGGCTCATTGTCACGACAGATTAAATGCAAAACCTACACTCTATTTTTCCAGAGCTTAATGAGGCGCAGTGGGCAAAATTAACCGAAATGGCGGCGCTCCATCGCGAATGGAATGAAAAAATTAATTTAGTATCGCGTAAAGACATCGAAAACCTTGAGCGGCATCACTACGCGCCCTGTATCGCAGCGATTAAATTCTTAAAGCTTCAACCCGGTGCGAAGGTTATTGATGTCGGCACCGGCGGAGGTTTTCCCGGATTAGTCTTAGCCGTCCTTTATCCCACCGCCGAATTTACGTTGGTCGATTCCGTGGGTAAAAAAATCTTGGTAGTGGAGGATATTGTTAAACGTCTGAATCTCAAAAATGTTCAACCCATTGTAGCTCGCGCCGAAACACTCAGTCATAATCACGACTTCATTACAGGTCGGGCGGTGGCGGATCTTCGCACTTTCGTTCATCAAACCAAACAGCTCATTATTCACGGTGTGAAACATTCTTTGCCCAATGGCATTCTCTATTGGCAAGGGGGCGATCCAGCGGTGGAAAAAGCAAACTCAGGCATGAACCCGTTCTTCAGTTTTGAACTCCGTCCCCTACTCTGGAACGACGAGAAATTTGAAGGAAAACGAATTGTTTTATACCGTTCCCAAGATTTGCCGAAGTGCAAAAAGCCCGATTTACCAGCATGACACAAGACTTACCGTCTGTGCCTTGACCCTCGCCTAGATAATCTCACGGTAAAACCAATGTCATTTAAGCTCCTACCCTATACCAAAACCGGCGAAAGCCTGGTAGGACTGCTGCGTCAACGTATTGTCTTTTTAGACGGTGCGATGGGGACAATGATTCAACAATTAAAACTCACCGAAGAGGATTATCGCGGAAAACTTTTTGCTAATCACCCCGGTGAACTGAAAGGTAATAATGATCTTCTCGTTTTAACCAAACCTGAGGCTATTTTAAAGATCCACCGCGACTACCTCGAAGCGGGTGCCGATATTTTAGAAACAAATACCTTTAATGGCACTTCCATCGCGATGGAAGACTATAAGATGGGCCACCTGGTTCGTGATTTAAATACCGCAGCGGTAAAAATCGCTAAGCAGGCGTGCGAGGAAATTAAAGCGAAGTCACCCGGTAGACTGTGTTACGTTGCCGGTGCGATTGGTCCGACCAATAAAACGTTGTCGATGTCACGTGATGTGAACGACCCAGGTAAACGCGATATCACTTTTGTTGAATTAAAAGATGCCTATCGCGAACAGGTAGATGCCTTGATCAATGCAGGAGCAGATCTTTTACTATGTGAAACTGTTTTTGATACGCTCGTTTTAAAAGCAGCACTCTTCGCCATCGATGAAGCGTTCGAAGCACGCGGGTATCGCCTGCCCTTGATGATTTCGGGCACCATCACCGATGCCTCAGGCCGAACACTGACCGGACAAACTACAGAAGGTTTTTGGAATTCAGTTCGTCACGCTCACCCAATCAGCATCGGCATGAACTGTGCACTTGGCGGAGAGCAGATGCGCCCACACATCGACGAGCTTTCTCGTAAGTCAGAAATTTACGTCTCTTGTTATCCTAACGCCGGATTGCCCAATCCACTTTCTCCAACCGGATTTCCTGAAGGCCCAGAAGATACTGCTGCCATCTTAGAAACCTTTGCTCGTGATGGACTCGTTAATATTGTCGGAGGTTGTTGCGGTACTACACCTGCTCACATCGCTGCGATTAAACGTCGCGTTGAAAAATATCCTCCACGCGTAGCACCTGTTAGCTTGCCCGCATTAAGACTATCTGGACTAGAAGCACTGAATGTCGTCGGTGGCGCTCAATCTTTCGTCAACATCGGCGAACGCACGAATGTCGCCGGATCACCTAAATTTAAAAAACTGATTGAAGATAATGACTACCGCTCAGCCGTCACGGTAGCGAAACAACAAGTCGAAGCGGGCGCCGGTATTATTGATGTTAATTTCGATGCTGGTCTGCTCGATGGTAAAGCAGCGATGGTTAAGTTTCTTAATTTGATCGCGACTGAGCCTGATATTGCCCGCGTGCCCGTGATGATTGACTCATCGAAATGGGAAATTCTCGAAGCCGGTCTACAGTGCGTACAAGGCAAAGCCGTAGTTAACTCCATTTCACTGAAAGAAGGCGAAGAGACTTTCGTCCGCCAAGCAAAACTCTGTAAACGATACGGTGCTGCCATGGTCGTGATGGCCTTTGATGAAAAAGGTCAGGCCGCTACCTTTGAAGACAAAGTAAGAATTTGTCAGCGCGCTTATAAAATTCTGACCGAGAAAGCAGGCGTTGATCCACAGGATATTATTTTCGATGCGAATATTCTGACCGTCGCCACGGGCATGAAGGAGCATGACAGTTATGCCATCGATTTCATTAATGCCGTACGTGAAATTAAGAAAGTTTGTCCGGGCGTAAGAACTTCGGGCGGACTATCCAATGTTTCATTCTCTTATCGTGGAAACAATCAGGTCCGCGAAGCGATGCACTCCGTCTTCCTTTATCACGCCATTGCGGCTGGCTTAGATATGGCCATTGTGAATGCGGGGATGCTGGAAGTTTACACGGACATTGATCCTAGACTTAAAGAGCTCGTCGAAGATGTTATTTTAAATCGTAACGCACAAGCGACTGAAAGACTCACCGAGGCAGCCCCTTCATTCTCGGGATCAAAAACCGAAGTAGATAATTCCAAGAAGAACGAATGGAGAAACCTCTCCATTGAAAAGCGGATTGAGCATGCACTCGTTAAAGGCGTCGAAGATTTCATTGTCGCTGACACCGAAGAGGCCCGCCAAAAACTCGGTCGTCCCTTACTCGTCATTGAAGGACCACTGATGGACGGCATGCGCGTGGTTGGAAAACTTTTCGGTGAAGGTAAAATGTTTTTACCACAGGTTGTAAAATCTGCCCGTGTGATGAAAACGGCCGTGCGACACCTGGAGCCGTTCATGGCGGCCGAAAAGTCGGATGGCTCTCAACAAGGCAAGTTCCTCATCGCGACTGTACGTGGCGACGTACACGATATTGGTAAAAATATCGTAGGCGTGGTGTTAGCCTGCAACAACTACGCGGTAACCGATTTAGGAGTGATGACTCCTTGCGAAAAAATCATCGAGGAGGCACGCAGACTTAACCCTGATTTTATTGGTCTCTCGGGACTCATCACTCCATCGCTGGATGAAATGGCGGCTGTGGCGAAGGAATTAAAACGATCCGGATTCACCACGCCTTTATTAATCGGTGGTGCCACTACCTCGGAAGATCACACGGCTATTAAACTCGCCCAACATTACGACGGACCCGTGGTTCACGTCAGCGATGCGTCTTTAGTCACTAGTGTCTGTAGCGACTTACTTAATCCGCAGAAAAAAAATGCTTTCATTGAATCTCT
>JBAXUJ010000110.1:0-4329 GCA_037129735.1 Opitutia bacterium
GCAGAAATTCCATCCGCACTACCGCGTTTAACTTTCAACCAATCATCCCAGAATCCAACCAAACCCATGCCCACTAAAGTAAAGAGTGTGGCGAGAACTAGAACATTGGGACGGGCACAAAGTAATACAGACGGAATCATCGCGGCTCCAATTAAGAGTCCACCCATCGTCGGCACCTTGCCTCCCTCTTTAGCTAAGTTACCCATCAGTTGTGCAGAACGTTCGGGTTGGCGAAGTGCACTGAGCGCTTTAATAATTTTGCTCGATAAGAGCATACCGATAACGAGTGCAGTAAAACCTGCTAAAATTGCACGAACAGTCAGGTATTCAAAAAGACGGAAAGGTCCCCAGAATGATTCCAATTGATGTAAGTAATAAAGCATGGACTAGTGGAAAGAAAGTTGGGCTTGGAGTTGAGGGGGTAAGGTCCGCTCTAAAGTACAGGAACGACTACCCTTAACGAAAATAGTGCCGCGATGATTAGAAATCGTTTGAGCCACTTCGTCTAAAGTATGGGCGGACTTTAAAATGACATCGTTACGTGTAATACCCTTTAAAATTTCAGATGAGTCACCGGCCCAAGTAATCACGGTATCGCCAGCCCGGAGTGATAATTTAGCACCACACTCGCGGTGTAAACTCACTGAAGATTTACCCAGCTCAGCCATACCACCAATCACGAAAAGACGACGGCGAGGATCTTGTACGGTGAGACGGTTAAAGCACTGTGCGGCATCAAGCAACGAGGCCGGACTCGAATTATAACAATCGATATAGAATGTTCGGTTACCATCTTGGTGAATACTGCCACGACCGATAGGTGGCATCCACCATTCTAAATTTTTCTTAATTTGATTTTCACTAATGCCTAATTCTAGCGCGGCGACCACGGCGAGCGCAGCGTTTCGACCCAACCCATCCGAAATCGGACTCAAGGGATAAGCACGACCATCGAGTAAAAGTATACGACGACCATTCTCATCAGCAAATTTAGCACTGATGACACGCAAGGGCATCACGGCGGGCTCATCATCCTCCTCAAATTTTACGACTAAGCAACGCGAGGCGTGGGCTTGAAAATCAGGCCATTTTAGAAGTGACGCCGGGATAATCGCCTTACCATCGGGCTCTAAAGCGGCAATCATTTCTGACTTTTCGTGAGCCACGGCTTCAATCGTTCCCACTCCTTCTAAGTGTACGGGAGCAACGGCGGTGATGATTGCTAAATTCGGTCGGAGAATTTGTGCCGAAAGTTTTAATTCACCAGGCTGACTCATGCCCGCTTCAATCACGGCAAAGCGATGAATTTCTGAACTTAGGCGAAGCAACATTAACGGTACGCCCAATAAATTATTTAAATTAGCTTCGGTAATGAAGGCAGATGAACCCAGGAGCGCGCCCAATAAATCTTTAGTAGATGTTTTACCAACACTGCCCGTGACGCCGATCACTCGTCCTTTAAATTCAGCACGCCAACCCGCTGCAATTTGATGTAATCCTTTTTGAGAATCTTCAACCACCAGTTGTGGTAGGTGGTCGGCCATACGTTTCGAAACCAAGGCACAGGACGCCCCACTCGCTCGAGCGGCGTTTAAGAAGTCATGTCCATCGCGCTTGACGGTCTTAATCGCCACAAACGCTTCACCTTTTTTAATGGTGCGCGTGTCCATATTAAAACCGGTGATTTCTTGTTCAGGAAAAGAAGTCCACTCGCCCTGAGTCCACTCCGCTAATTGTTTAGGGTTAAAGGAATGACTCATGAGCGAAGATTCCTCCTTAATTCTAAAATTTCTTTGGCGACTAAGCGGTCATCAAATGGCACCACGGTATCGTGAAACTCCTGTGTCGTTTCATGTCCCTTACCGGCGATGATCACACAATCATTAGGTTGAGCGGCCGCTAAAGCACGACCGATGGCATCACGACGGTCATTAATAAATTCAATATTAGGTAACGAATCCAGTCCTTCACGCATATCGTCAAAAATCGTGGCGAGATTTTCTTTACGTGGGTTATCCGCAGTCGCCCACGCATGATGAGCTAACTCGGCAACGACTTTGGTCATCGCTGGGCGTTTACCACGATCGCGATTACCACCGCAGCCGAAGACACATAAGACGCGGCCAGGAGTAATGGAACGTAACATTTGTAGCGCGTTACGTAAGGCGTCGTCCGTATGCGCATAATCCACAAAGACGGGGAAAGGTTGACCGGCTTCTACACGCTCCATACGTCCGGCAACACCGGGAAAAGCTTTCACCGCTTCTACCATCGATAACGGATCACGACCCAAAGACGCTGCTAAGGCTAAGGCACAAAGAATATTGGAAATATTATACTCACCAGGGAGTGGAGAATTAAAACGAGCCGATTGGCCTGACCATGAAACGGTGAATTCGGAGCCACGCGGATTAAAGACGATTTGCGTAGCCTGCAAATCAGCTGGGGAATGAATACCAAACGTAATCACTGGACCACGTGTGCGACAGGATTCAGCAAGATTTTTTCCAGCGATATCATCCACGTTGATTACCGAAACTTTGGGAATAGAACCGCTGCGACCATCGAACAAAATGGTTTTAGCATCGAGGTAGGACTCTAAATTACCGTGGTAGTCGATATGATCACGGGTTAGATTGGTGAAGGCGGCGGCAGCGAAAGAGAAACCATGCACACGGTCTTGATGTAACGCGTGTGAACTCACTTCGAGGCAGGCACCTTCGCATTGCGACTCTACCATTTGACGGAAAAATCCTGCTAAGTCGGCGGATTCAGGAGTGGTTTTATAAGCAGGAATCGAGCGACGACCCAGTTGATAACGAACACTACCGATGAGACCCCAGTTCTGTCCTTCTTGTTGTAATAAGTGACGGAGTAAAGTGGTGATAGTTGTTTTACCATTGGTTCCAGTAACACCCACGAGTTTTAATTTCTTCTCTGGGTTGCCGTGATAACGACGAGCTACTTCGGCTAAAACTTTTCGAGGCTCTTTCACTTGCGCTGCGGCTACAGCAGGGAGACCAGCGACTGGCTCACTCGAAATCACAGCTGAAGCGCCACGGGAAATCACGTCATCTAAAAATTGGTGACCGCTCGTGCGTAATCCAGGTAAGGCAAAAAACAAACTGCCCGGTAAAATACGACGAGAGTCGGTAACTAAACTCGTGACACGCGTAGACCAATCACCACGGCGTTCAACGACGGGAATATCTTGAAGTAAACTTTGTAAGGTAGGATTTTCCATGAGGCGATGATTACTGGGTTCTTTTAATATCATCGTTCAACACCAGCGACGGTGCGGGAAATGGATGAAGTAGGTTTTATATCCAACCACTGGATACAATTTTTTGCTACGGTAGCGAAAACGGGAGCAGCAAATTTACCACCGTAAGCAATCCCCTCGCCTTTCGGTTCATCTAAGATTACCGTGATGGCTAAGCGCGGATCTTGGACAGGGAAAAATCCTGAAAATGAAGCGACGTGGTGCGCACTAGAGTAATGTCCGTTAATAATTTTCTGAGTTGTACCTGTTTTACCGGCGACATCGTAGCCTGGGATATCAGCAGCGGGCGCCGTTCCAGTTTTACTGCAAACCGCGCGCAATAAGGAAGCGACTTCTTTCGCGGTGGATGGAGAAATCACTCGTCCACGAGCACGTGGTGGATAATCGACGACGGTTTCTTTGGTTTTCGAATCTTCAACGCGGAGAACGAGCTGAGGTTGCATCAACAATCCGTCAGCAGCGATGGTCGACATCGCATAATGAATTTGTAAAGCGGTCACACTGATGGAGTGACCCATGGGCATACGCGAAATGGTCATGCCATCCCATTTTTCAGGATTAATAATCAATCCAGGAACTTCAGCTCCGGTTACTAAATTGGATACAGAACCAAAACCGAAAGATCTCACTAACTTATCGAAACGATCTTCTCCTTTTTTCTCGGCATAAAGCATACCGATTTGCACGGTGCCACGATTAGAGGACTCGCGAACGATATCGCGTACATTCACCACACCAATCGGATGTGAATCAGCAGGCATCGAGATCATTCGACCCCGATAAGGCACTTGAGACAAACCACAGTCGTAAACGCTGTTCGGTGTAATTAATTTTTCTTCGAGGGCACCGGAAATAGAGACGATTTTAAAAACTGAACCTGGCTCATAAATATCGGATACAGCACGATTGCGCTGACTGTCTAACGGCGAGAGTTTTGCATCATAAAATTTATTGAGATCAAAAGTAGGCCAATTAGCCAAGCCCAAGATACGTCCGGTCTTAGGCTCACTCACAATAATCACAGCGCTAATCGGATTATATTGTGC
>JBAXUJ010000111.1:0-4321 GCA_037129735.1 Opitutia bacterium
GATTGGTGTAATTTTTCTGCACTCCGTGAACAAAATCTTTTCACCAACCCCGAGCACTGGAAAATTAAAGATGTTGATTCTTCATTGGCGCAAGGTGCTGCTGTTCTTCAATTTATTTTCTCGGAGCAATGGAATGAACTTAAAAAGTATGCTTCGAAGCATGGAGTGAAATTATTGGGCGATGAGCCGATATATGTTTCGGATGACGGCTGCGATCGCTGGGCCCACCCTGAACTCTTTCAATTAAACGAACACGGAAAACCAGCATTTATTGCGGGTGTGCCGCCTGATTATTTTTCGGAAGACGGACAACTTTGGGGGAATCCACTTTACGACTGGGCACGTCACGCGGCCGACGGATTTCAGTGGTGGCGTGCTCGTGTGCACCACGATCTAAATTTATTTGAGGCCGTACGGATTGATCATTTTCGCGGAATACACGACTACTGGCGCGTGCCAGCAGAGGCGAAAAATGCGCGTGGAGGACAGTGGTGTGCGGGACCTGATATCGACTTCATAAAAGCACTGGGCGACTTACCACTGGTCGCGGAAGATCTTGGATTACTGTCTCCAGGCGTTGAGGTGCTACGTCAAAAATCAAAACTTCCAGGCATGTCGGTGATTCAATTCGGTTTTGGCGAAGTCGAAGGAAATCCTCATCACCCAAAAAATATTACAGCCGATCGTGTGGTTTACACGGGCACACATGATAACGATACGCTCAAAGGTTGGTTGAAAAATTGTTCTGACCAAGAGCGTGTACATTTACATCCATTCATAGAACACTCCGCGAATCCCATAACTGCACTCGTCACCATTGCCTTAGATTCTGACGCGATTTGTGCCATCATCCCTGCTCAAGATTTATTAGAATTAGACAGCGAAGGCAGATTTAATACACCGGGTCACGCTCAAGGTAACTGGAGCTGGAGAATGAGTGACCAGGATTTAGTAAACCTCTTTACCCAGGTAGAGAGCTGGCAGTTACGATTAGCCAAGTCCGAACGCGCTAGCGTGTAAGACGACGATACTTAGGGCGACGAGGTGTATCCGAATCAACGCCCAGGCGGCGGCGACGATCTTCCAAGTAGTCGCCATAATTACCTTCGTGCCAGACGACTTTTCCATCGTCTTCAAAGGCTAAAATGTGTGTCGCGACACGATCCAAGAACCAGCGATCGTGGGAAATAACCACGACGCATCCAGCAAAACCTTCAAGTGCATCCTCGAGAGCTCGGATAGTGTTTACATCTAAATCATTCGTAGGCTCATCGAGTAAAATCACATTGCCTCCCGATTTAATTAAGCGAGCTAAGTGAATACGATTACGTTCACCGCCTGACATTAAGCCGACTTTTCGCTGCTGAACATCACCGGTGAAACCGAAACGAGCAGCGTAAGCGCGAGCAGGAACTAAAACTTTTCCCAAGTGCACCATCTCTTGTCCATCGGAGATAGCTTCCCATAATGGTTTATCAGCAGGTAAGGCATCGCGGGTTTGATCTACGAGGGCTAATTTTACCGTATCACCCACCGTGATAGTTCCGCGGTCAGGTTTTTCCTGTCCGGTAATTAATCGAAAGAGTGTCGTCTTTCCTACACCATTGGGTCCGATGATTCCAACAATGCCACCAGCGGGCAAAGTGAAATTCAGATCTTCAAATAAAATTCGGTCACCGTAGGATTTCATTAAACCCTTTGCTTCAATAACTGCTCCGCCTAAACGCGGACCAGGAGGAATCCAGATTTCAGCATTCTTTTCAACCTGTACTTGGTCTTGTGTGAGCATCTGTTCGTAGGCACGTAAACGAGCTTTGTTTTTCGCAACGCGCGCTTTCGGCGACGAACCGGCCCACTCTCTTTCTCTCTCCATCGTGCGCTGACGGGCGCTAGATGTTTTTTCTTCAGCAGCGAGACGGATGCGTTTTTGTTCAAGCCAGGATGAATAATTCCCCTTCCATGGTACACCGCGTCCACGATCCAGTTCTAAAATCCAGCCCGCCACATTATCTAAAAAGTATCGATCGTGAGTAATCGCAATCACCGTACCTTTATAATTTTTTAAATGACGTTCGAGCCATGCGACTGTGTCGGCATCTAGGTGATTGGTCGGTTCATCGAGCAACAAAACATCGGGCTCCATTAATAATAAACGACACAAGGCCACGCGGCGTTTTTCACCGCCTGATAAACTAGAAACAACAGCTTCGGCGGGTGGACAGCGCAGCGCTTCCATCGCCATTTCGATGCGGGCATCTAAATCCCAGCCACCCCGCGTATCGAGAATCGCTTGGATCTCCGCTTGGCGCGCGAGAATTTTCTCCTGCTCTTTGGCATCATCAGTTTCCGACACCTTGACAAAAGTATCATCGTATTCTTCGAGTAAGCTTTTCATCTCGGTGACGGCCTCTTTAACATTTTCGGCGACAGTTTTATCTTCTGCGAGACGAGGCTCCTGCGCAAGATAGCCGACGGTGTATCCAGGGACTCGATTAATTTCGCCGTCAAATTCCTTATCCTCACCCGCCATAATTTTTAGTAAGGTTGATTTTCCTGAGCCATTTAAACCCAACACACCAATCTTAGCTCCCCAAAAGTAGGAAAGAGAAATATCGCGAAAGACGGGTTTCTTTTCAAAATGCTTGGTCACGCCCGTCATCGTAAAAATTACTTTTTCGTCTGCCATAGACAGATAAGTTCAACCCAAGTGAACCTTGGGGCAAGCGGAACTAGACCAGTCCACCCCTCAAAACTTGCCAAAAAGGGGATTTAACATCGCTTGACACTGAGTGCCCTCTTTATAATAAACATTAGACAGTCACCTTTCATTGAGGTGGGTCCATTCGGGCCCGCTTTTTTTGTCCCTAAAATTTCCAACACACCACCACATCCATGAGCGTAGATATCAAACCTTATCTCCAATACCTCGAAAAGGAGAAGCACATCCCTAAGAATGAAGCCTGTGAATTCATTACCGAGGCGATCAAAGCCTCCGTCGAGAAATCCAACCTCGCTGGACAAAAGATCGAAGTCGTGGCCAATCCCGACACCGGTAAGCTCGACGCCTACGCGGTTTTCACCGTAACCGATGCTGTTTCCGACCCTCTCCGCGAGATGAACCCAGTAATGGCCATCACGCTCGACGTTTACGCACGCGTAGGTGACGAAGTGCGCCGCCCGATTGACGTTTCCGAACTCGGACGCATTGCCGCTAAGACCACTCAACAATTATTAAACCAAAAATTCCGTAAAATCGAAAAAGACCAAGTCTTCAAAGAGTATAAGGATAAAGTGGGTGACATTGTTACTGGCGTAGTCCGTCGTACCGAACGTGGTAACGTCGTTGTTGAATTAAGTTCAGCCGAAGCTGTGCTGACCCGCGCTGAGCGTTGTCAGGGTGAAGAATTCAGAACTGGTGACCGCATTCGCTGTCTCTTAAAAGAAATTCGCGAAGACTCCCAACGTGGTCGCGAATTTATTCTTTCACGCGCTGATCCTAATTTCGTTCGTCGCTTACTTGAATTAGAAGTCGCCGAAATCGCTGATAAAACCGTTAAAATCGCTGCAATGGCACGCGATCCCGGTTACCGCACAAAAATTGCCGTCGACTCATCTGATCCTAAAGTGGATCCCGTCGGTGCTTGCGTTGGTGCCCGTGGGGCCCGCGTTCGTAACATCGTTAAAGAACTCAACGGTGAGAAAATTGATATCATCCGCTGGCACGCTGCTCCATTACAATTATTGGAAGAAGCGATTCGCCCAGCAAAACCAAGAAATGTTCATATTGATGAACGCAATAAACTCATTCACTTCGAAGTGAATGAAGACGACATGCGTATCGCGATTGGCAGCAAAGGTCGTAACGCCCGCCTCACCTCTAAATTAATGGGTTGGCGCTTAGACATCACCAAGTCGCTCCACGTGGCAGAAAGCGTGGAAGCACAACTCGGTGACAAGGCTCTTCGTTTAGCTGCTCAACTCCAACTCTCACCTGAGCTCGTGGCTAAGTTCATCGGTCTCGGCATCGAGAGCGTTGGCGCTTTCGAAGGCGTAACCGCGGAAGACTTTGCTGGCACTGATTTAACTCCTGACGAAATCAAACTCGTTCTGGACGCAGTCACCAAAGCTAAAGCCTCCAACTAAAATCTAAAGATTTCTATAAACCGATTTCACCCAGTTAGCTTATGACCGAGAAGAAAAAACCTGAATCCAAGCGAGCAGCAACGACTCAGCGTTTTAGTGAAGTTGCCAAAGAATTAGGCATAGAGGTTAAGCTCCTTCTACAGCTAACGGATGATTTTATCGCGGCGCGTCCTGACTA
>JBAXUJ010000112.1:0-4306 GCA_037129735.1 Opitutia bacterium
GGTTCGCTGAAGCAAAAGCGGTTAAACTATGGTGCCTTAAAGTTAAGAAAATAATTCCCACACGAATGGGTAAATAAACAATCCAGTTAGGCCAAAGTGAAGGCTGTAAAAATCCGCGTACTTTCATCACGATTTGACGACGACCTCGCCAAGTGAGCGAAGGCACTAACCAGTGAGTTAATAAATGTAATGCAACTAAAACTCCAACGATGATCCAAATCGCATTGTTCTTAAAGTTATGCAACAAGCGCATCCCATCATCGCCAAATTTATAACCGAGCCAAATCAGAGGCGGTGTCCAAATCAGCGCCGCCACCATCAAAAGTAAACCTAAGCGCATTAAGTCTAATTTCATGATACCCGCCGTAATAAAGGTGGGTAAACGACTGGCTGGAACAAATCGCGAACTGACGACAACCAACATTCCCTTTGGCGTCGAGAACCACCCTGCCCATTGATTCACTTTATGCTCTTGAATGATCCATTTAAACGGAGCGCGGCGAATAGCTTGGCGACCAAATACACGTCCGACTAAATAGAGTGTCATATCTCCAATAAAAATACCGACAAAGCAGGCAAGCGTGGCGGACCAAAAATCGAGAATGCCCACGGCCACCATGAGGCCTGATGCCAGACACGTAGGGTCTTCGGCGACAAAGGTACAAACGATAATGAAGGCCAATAGCATCCAGTAATGAAGGCCCTTAGCATACGGAATGGGCGGATTCGTGAGTGGAGGTGGAGGGCCTAACTTGGGCAGATTTGTAGTAAAATCTAGAACTTCACCCACCACTGCATCTTTCTGTTCAAAAACTACATTACGGCCTCCCTGATAAATTTTCAAACGCGTATCAGGTAATATTTTTGTAGTATAATAAGCTGCTTCTACTGGGGTGAGTAAATCGCTGTCACCATGAATAATTAAAAGCGGTCGCTGCAGACCATGGAGTAATTTTTTGTTGTCAGATAAATCCGTATCAAAAACGGTTTTCGCATAATCACGATCGCACGGAAGTAAATCCGCCGCACCGAAATTAGGAGTGAGTCGGGCTACGCCCCAAAAAAACGCGCCTTGAAATCCATAGACGATTTTATTGACCAAGGGATTCCCTAATAATTCGAAGGCTTGCACACCTGGAGCAGAAAGCAGAGTAACCGATTCAACCCTCTCTCGATGGGCATTGGTTAATTCCAGTGCCGCCACGCCGCCGAGTCCTTGTCCTAAAATATGATATTTTTTAATTCCCTTTTTCTCGAGTAAGGCGGCGACCACTTCTGCGTTGGCCTCCATCGAGTGACTCGGAACATTTCCATAGGAAGAAGCAAAACCTGGAAGATATGGTTCAACGACTGCAACTTTTCCAGACTTAGCTAAAGCAGCACAGAATTCGTTTCCGCGGCTATCCCAAGGCACCCGATGAATATAAACTAAAACAGGTTTATCACCGGCGCTGTTGTTTTGATCGAATCCGTAAAAGTTAGCATGAATCGGAATTTGTTTTTCGGTCGGAATCACTCGGTCGTCTTTATAATCAAAAGCCGGAACAAGAATCGGGGTCTGGCTGGACTGCTTTTCAACCGCACTAAAAATAGGGAACGTATTTGAGAGGACGACCAAAATTAAGTAAGTTACAGCGATCCACCATTTGGGGGGCACTCGCCGAAGATTGGCCTTACTTTGGTCAAAAGCCTGCATTGCTTTTATTCAACCCACCCATGGACAAGGTGCAAGGAGGGAAGATATTAATTAGTTAATCGAGAAATTTATGGCTTCCTTTAATGGTCTTAAACCTCTTGTCTTTAAGCGTGGAAGCCTCCGCCAAGGAATTGCCCGGCCTACGGGTGACCATCGATAAGCTGGTTCACCATCGCGACCCCAACTTTCCACCCGAAACGCCCCACGCCTTCGTTTACTTTCTAACTATTAATAATATTTCATCCCATACCGTTAAATTTTTCGGTCGTAAATGGATTATCCGTCATCGCGATGGTTCGACGGAAGTGATTCAGGGCGACGGCATCGTCGGCCAAACTCCCACCATTCCACCAGGCGAACAATTTTCTTATAACAGCTATCATCTCACCGGCGAACCAGTCACAGCAGAAGGTGCCTTTCACGGTGAAACTGAAGACGGCGAGCGTGTATTTGTGCGCATCCCGTCTTTTGAAATGATTCCTCCCTCTTCTAATATTTAATGAGAATAACAGATTTAAATTCCGGCCGTGAAATTGGAGCTAATTGTATGCTCGCTGAGTTTGGAGGACTCCGCTTCGTCATCGATTGCGGAATGCATCCCAAGCACGCTGGCAAACAAGCCCTGCCCCGTCTCGATCTCATTCCCGGAACTGTCGACGGTGTCATCCTCACCCACTGTCACTTGGATCACTTAGGCTCACTGCCACTCTTGGTCCGCCAACACCCCGGCACACGTGTATTTACTTCTGCCGCATCCGCACTTTTCGCCCGTAGATTGCTCGCTAATTCTGTGCAGGTGATGAAACGACAAAGAGAAGAAACGGGCAATGTAGACCTACCTCTTTACGTTGAACAAGATATTGAGCGCGTTGAACACGCTCTCACCGCAGTACCCATCGCCAACCCTAGAAAAATCGGACAAGGTGGCGAAGAAGTGATTCTCACATTCCACCTCGCTGGTCACGTGGCTGGCGCGGTAGGTCTCATGATTGAACATCGTAAAAAGCGTCACTTCTTTACCGGAGATGTTCACTTCCAAGCGCAACGCACCGTGGCTGGCGCAAATTTCCCACGTCAACCCGTAGACACTCTCGTGATGGAATGTACACGCGGAGCGACTCCCACATTGGCTGGGATTTCTCGCGATAAAGAAGAGGCACGTTTAATCCGATCGATTAATCGCGTCGTCGATAACGGTGGTTCTGTGCTTCTGCCCGCTTTTGCTTTTGGTCGCATGCAGGAAATATTAAAATTATTAGATGAGAGTGCCGCCGACGGTAATTTAGTCGATGTTCCGATTTACTGTTCAGGCTTGGGCATGGACCTCTGTGGCTACCTTGAAGAAGCGAGCAAGAAAACCAAACAGGTTAATTTCAGTCAGAAAGTTTTACGCGAACTCGGGGTTCAATCTTTATCACGCCGCTACGTGCAACCGGGTAAAAATTTACCCGTTCAAGGAATTTACGTTCTCTCGAGTGGTATGTTAGTTGAAAACACCCCCGCTTGGCGCATCGCCGCTAATATTCTAGATACCAAAGAAAATGCGGTATTCTTTGTGGGTTATTGCGATCCTGAAACCCCCGGCGGCGAACTGATTGGTATGAAATCGGGTGGAGAATTTAAATTTAAAGGCCTCGATCACACATCTACTTTAAGAGCTGAAGTAGAACGTTTTCACTTAAGCGGTCATGCTGATCGTGAAGAGCTGATTGATTTTGCAAAATCGGTGAGTCCGAAAGATATTATTCTCACGCACGGCGATCCACCCGCTCGCGCTTGGATGAAAGAGACCCTGACAAAATTATTACCCGGCACACGGATCCACGATCCCGAGCCTGGCGTAGCGATTGATCTGTGAGCACTAACCTCGAAACTGTTTCTGACTGGCGTGACCATTTTCTCACGCGCGGACCTCGTATGTCCGCCGAAGCTTTTTTGCTTAAACTCGGTTCCCTCAGTGCCCAAGAACAACGTTTTGCTTTAACTGGCTTACCTGACACCAAAAGCCTAACTCAACGATTTGAAAATGCCTGGGCACAAAAAGATGATACGCTCGGCGGCGTACCTTTCTTGACGAAAGATTTATTTTTTAGAGCGGGACATCCCACCTTCGCTGGTTCGACTTTTCTTCCTGAAGAAATCGGCATTCCACGCACCTCTTCATCGCTACCCTCCGCTTTTCAAAAAGACGCTGGAGCGGTCGAATGCGGACGCACCCAACTCAACGAGTTTGCCTATGGTTTAAGCGGTGAAAATCCACATTACGGCGACTGCCAACACCCCACTCATCCTGAATTACTTTCGGGTGGTTCGAGTTCGGGATCAGCTTGGGCCGTAGCAAAAAAAATTGTGCCCTTCGCCCTCGCCACCGATACGGCGGGATCGATTCGTGTGCCTTGCGGATATTGCGGCGTGTGGGGATTACGTCTTTCACCCGATATCAGTCCGGTCGGAGATATTTTTCCTCTCTCTCCAGGTTATGATACTCAAGGTTGGATGACACATAACCCTGCTGATCTTATAACGGTATCGAAAGCAGTCTTAGGAAATTCGCCTAAACTGGGTAAAGGACTTTGGGTCGGCGATTTAGGTTTAGGTATGGAATCCTCA
>JBAXUJ010000113.1:0-4249 GCA_037129735.1 Opitutia bacterium
AGGTGGATTTACCGCAACCTGAAGGACCCACGAGTACCAGAAATTCTCCCTCGCGCACATCGAGTGAGATATCCTCAACGGCGGTCACGCGACCGGCAGCACCTTCGAAACGCTTAGTAACGTTACGCAGGGTCAGGGTGGTTGTGGCTGTCTTATCAGTGCTCATTATACCTAAAAGGTTGGTTAGATTGCGGGTTATTGGGGGCTCTTGGCAAGAATACTTGTTAAAACAATCAGGCCCAGCACCAGAGTTTCCTCTTAAAAGTGCCGGGCCCTAGCTATGAAGCAATTATTTCTGAAGAGGAGCAGGGTCAGCAACGAGCGACTCGAGTAGAGGTGCAATCGGAGCGTCTCCGTTCAACAGTCCTGAAGCTTGCGAATCCTTGAGTGATTGTGTGAACGCAGAAGTGAGACGTGTTTTACGTGCGGCATCATCTTCACGTGCATCAAAGATCACGCGACTTAATGCTGGACCAATCACTTCAGCTTTAGGTGCAGCCGATCGTGTTTCACCACCGATACCATTACGCACTAACTTTTCATGCCAAACTTGATCAGCTAAAAGTTTATCGCGTAGTAAGTAGTGGGATTGAACAAAGGCTTCGATACCGCGTTTATTTTTGGATAGCGCGGTTTTGGATGAAGCGAGGACGGTGATAATCGAATCTTTATTTTCGACTAAAATTTCACCGCCGAATTCGGTCGTGAGACGTGTCACCCAGGGTTCAACGGTCCAAGCTGCATCCACATCGCCACGTGAGAAGAGTAAAACTAACTCGGCATTAGCAGCAGGGACGATTTGAGTATCGCCACCATTAACAGCCACTTTTAGACCACCCTGCTTAAGCCAAACGCGAGCATCAATGTCTTGCGTGTTGCCTAACTGGGGAGTTGCTAAGCGACGGCCGATGAAATCCTTTTGGTTTTTCAAGCCGAGGTCTTTGCGTACAACGAGTGCATTACCCGCACGGGCCACGGGAGCTAAGACGCGAATCTCTTCTCCTTTGGTACGAACGTGTGCGTTGATAACAGGTGATGGACCCACGTAAGTGAGATCAATGGCACCAGCGAGTAGCGCTTCCATCGCAGAAGGACCCGCATTGTAAGAGCGCCATTCAATTTTAGAGCCAGGTGGCAAATGAGCTAAATGCCAGTCAGCACCTTCGCGCTCAAGTTGACGAGCAGCGATGGCCGGAGAGTGAGTCAGATTTGGGAAAAATCCAACTCGAACAATTACTGGTTCTTCGGCTGCGCTCAGAACGGAGGCGGCGAAGAGTGCAGTGATGAGTGTTAAGTGACGCATAGTTTAGAGTAAGTTAGGATTTAGAAATTAAGTTGAAGACGTGTTAAGATAGCGTCTTCCGAATGATGGATAGGCGATGTTGCAGCGGGGGCAGCACTGGGGGCTAAGTCGAACTTAGTGTGAGTATAATCAAGCGAAAGGCGAGTTACTTTGCTTAAGTACCAGTTCAGACCAACCGCATAAGATGTAGCTTTGGTGGCGCTTTTATCGCGATCTGCGTAGGTGGTGAAAGCGTTGTTATCGATATCAAGTTCAGCCACACGGCCAACGACTTCAAATGCACCCAGAGAACCTGAAGCACGATCAAAGTCATTAGAAGGTGACACACCTTTGTAAGAAGCTTTTTCGCCCGTGAGAACATAACCAGCAGCTAACTGCCAAGCAGTATTCTTTAAACGAGCGCTGCTTGCACCGTAACTTACATCAGTTGAAGATTTAATATATTCACCCAGTAAGCTTAAACCGCCATTGTAGTAAGAGAATTGAGGTGAAATACGATTCACCTTACCGGTAGCATATACGGTATTAGATATGCTCGCCGTGGTCCAAGCTGGTGCAGTTCGGAAAGCAAAGAAAGTCTGCTGACCATCACTCTTAAACGAAGTGCCAACAGCCGAGTAAGTATCCTGCAATCCGTATGAACCAGCTACACCGAAGGAAAGTCCTGCTAGGCTTGAACTTTCATCGTTGATCCAAGGTTGAAAAGTAACTCGGGCAACAACGTCTTTTCCATCGTTGGCATCTTTCTGGTCAGCATTATTACCTCCATCTTGAATACCATTAAAAATGCCGATGGCGTAGGAGATTGTACCTTTATCTAAGTCGCCACCCACTTGCACGCCAATGTCGCGATTAGGTGCAACTTGTGAAACTAACGAGCGCTCAACGAAAAGTGCGCTGGCGTCACTTTGTAATTGTTCAAGACCCAGAGGTACTTTGAAACGTCCGATCTTAAACTGTAATTCAGGAGCGTAAGTCAGAGTAAAGTTTGCGTCTAAGATTGTTGCCGATGATCCAGCGTATTCACCAGTGATTTGATAATCAGTAGTTTTATTTAATTTACCTTCTAGACCAATACGTGCACGACGGAGAACAAAAGCGTCGTTCTCAACCTTAGCATCACCAAACCAGCGTGAGTCGAGTTGAACTAAACTACGTACACGTAGCGAATGAGCGGCATCGGGTGACGCTAAGATGAATCCTTTGTCGCCAGCAGTAGTTTCTGCGCGTTGCAGAGGACGCACTTTGGAGTCGAGCTCCTGGATGCGTGCCTTGAGCACGTCGATCTGCTCTTGGACGCTCAACTCAGCAGCCGGAGCTGCAGCTGCGAACGCTACGAGTGCAGCGATGGGGAGGTATTTGTGATTTTTTTGTGTTTTCATATGAGTGGTTAGTTTTTGTGGGTAAACTGTATGTTTATGTGGTTAAGGTGATATCATTAGTTATGTTATAAGGATTAATGTCAATTAAAGAATACCTTTTTAGTATGTTTTTATTTAACTGTAGTTCAATGACTTACAGAATTACATTAAAAATACCGAGATTTCTGACGCCTAAATTTCGTCCAGTAATCTCTAAATGAAATAATCAGGCAGGAGATTGGAGATCAATCCGTCGGTCAATCTACCCTGCCCTTTATTTTCAAATCCTTCTTCGCCGCCGGCAAATAATGGGCGGCGGCCCGAGCTAATAAATTTTTTATGAGCGACCATCACGACAGCGCTCAAAGTATGCCGATCGAGAATATCTGAAATCGCATTTCGCACATCGAGCATAAGCATACGCAATCCACAGTTCGCTTCATCAGGACATGAGCAACGTTCGTAAGCGGTGTGAGATGCACAGGCAACGGGCGCGAGCGGGCCTTCGATGTGTCTGATTACTTGACCCAAAGAAATTTTTTCAGCGGAGCGGGAAAGACTATATCCACCATTCCTTCCACGCTGTCCTTCCACAAATCCACCATCACGCAAGTCGTTCATGATTTGTTCTAAAAACTTTTCGGGAATATTATCTGAAGAGGCTATTTCAGTAACCTGTAGACGACTACGTCCGAAAGCTTCACCTAAACCCAAGCAGATGAGTGCTCTTAATGCATACTCCCCTTTACGTGATAACTTCATACTTATTTAAGATAAAATCGAGTTCGTCTAATTCTCTCAATTAAATAATTAAATCACCTGAGCGACAAACCACAGACTCGCGCCCACGACTACAGCAGTACCGATCCAACCGAGCGTAGTTGCCCACTTTGGAGTAACAAAATCGCCCATTATCTTAATATCGCTAGTTATACGAACCAAGGGCCAGCATGCGAAACCAAGTTGCAGGCTTAAGATCACTTGGCTCCACAGTAAAAGTTCAACGGCCTTCCCTTCTCCTGCATAGGCGATCACGAATAATGCGGGGACGAGCGCCGCGAGTCGGGTGAAAGTTCGCACCATCCAAGCTTTCCCTTTAATTTTTAAAAATCCTTCGAGGACAATTTGTCCGGCCAGAGTTCCTGTGATGGTAGCATTTTGACCCGAAGCCAAAAGCGCTACGGCAAAAAGTGTAGCGGCAACAGTCGAGCCTAGCGCACCATCTAATAATTTATGAGCCTCTCTGATATCGGAAACCACAGCCTGACCCGAGTGGTGAAACGCTGCTGCACTTAAAATTAATAATCCAGCATTTACAAAAAAGGCAAAGATGAGTGCCAAGGTAGAGTCGTAAGTTGCAAATCGAATGGCCTGTTTACGTTCTTCAACCGTTTTTCCTAAATCACGCGAACCAACCAATGATGAGTGAAGATAAAGATTATGTGGCATCACCGTCGCGCCAAGAATCCCCAAAGCAATAAAGAGCATTCCAGGATTTTTGAAAACTTCACCAGTCAGAATAAACCCTTGTAAAATCGAATGAATAGCTGGTTTGGCGATGAGCACTTCAGCCCCAATACATAGG
>JBAXUJ010000114.1:0-4221 GCA_037129735.1 Opitutia bacterium
GCCTTTAGGTTGAAGGACCAGTAATTGCTTCGGCGCGAGTTCGCAGATCGGCCTCGTAGAGTGCATCGACGAGTTGATCGAGATTTCCTTCCAAGACTTGTTCAATCCCGTGAACCGTTAAATCGATGCGGTGATCGGTGATTCGATTCTGCGGAAAATTATAAGTGCGGATTCGCTCTGAACGATCACCCGAACCAATCATATTCTTTCGTGTGTCGGCCCGCAGTTCTCTTTCTTTGGCCCGCGTTAAATCCAATAGGCGCGAGCGCAAAACGCGAAGGGCTTTTTGACGATTTCGTAATTGGGAACGTTCATCGGCACAATAAACCATCAGGCCGGTAGGCTTGTGGATAATTTGTACGGCTGATTCGGTTTTATTAACGTGTTGTCCACCCGCACCACTGGCTCGTGCTACTGACATATCTAAGTCTTCGGGTTTCAAAACAACTTCAGCTTCTTCGGCTTCAGCTAAAACAGCAACCGTGGCAGCGGAAGTATGTACGCGGCCTGATCCTTCAGTTGCGGGAACACGTTGAACGCGGTGAACACCCGCTTCATGGCGCAAGAGTGCGGTGGCGCCTTCGCCTTCAATTAAAATAACGGCTTCGCGCACTCCACCCAAATCGCTATGCGATAAAGCAAGAAGTTCGCACTTCCATCCTTTTTTCTCAGCGAAGCGAGTGTACGCGCGTAAAAGTTCAGAGGCAAATAAGGAGGCCTCTTCGCCACCCGTGCCAGCGCGAATTTCCACCATCGCATTACGAGAGTCGTCAGGATTGGGTGGAATGATTGAACGGATTAAAGTAACACGAGCGGCTTCGACGGCGGGAGTGAGACGGAGAATTTCTTCTTCGGCCATTTTGCGGATTTCTTGGTCTGACTCCTTTTGCAGTGCGACTGATTCCGCCAATTCTTTTTCTAAGGCGGCTAGGGCATCGTCGGCTTTTACTGCTTTGGAGGTAAAACGAAGTTCGGCCCCCAAGGCTGCTGCTTTTCGGCTGTCACCAAAGGTGGCGGGGTCGGCCATAAGCCCTTCCAGCTCGGCTAGGCGCCGGCGGAGGCTGGAAAGGTCGGGTCTAAGTGGTATTTCGGCCATTGGGTCGGGTTCGGGCTTGGAGATAGCCCATTCGTAGGTTATTTAATGGAGGGTTGTTGACTCACACCGCAAGCCCTTACCATTAACCCACTTTAAATATATGTCATCCAAGGAACCCGCCCTCCGGGGTAGTCACGTTCTCACCTGTATTTGGGATTTTGATAAAACTCTTTGTCCCGGGTATATGCAGACCCCTTTATTCCGTGCTTTTGGCGTGGATGAAGATCAGTTTTGGCGCGAAACAAATTTATTGCCTGCACTTTATTTGCAGAAGGGAATTCGTACTTCAAAAGATTCCGTCTATTTAAATCACTTATTGAGTTATGTGAAGTCAGGCCCACTCAAAGGATTAACCAATAGTCGTCTCCGCGAATTGGGTGCCGAGATTGAACTTTGTAAAGGCCTTCCTGAATTTTTCCCTGCGCTCAAAGAGATGGTCATCGAGTTGGGCAAAAAGCATAATATCGAAGTCACCCTCGAACATTACATCGTCAGCACAGGTTTGGCGGAGATGATTCGTGGAACTAAATTAGCACAACACTGTGATGGAATTTACGGCTGTGAGTTTTTAGAGGAACCCTTGCCTCCTCATTTCACGAAGCAGGATGAACTCAACTTACAATTACCATCGGAAATCACCCAAGTGGCGGCGATGGTAGATAATACGATTAAGACCCGATTTATTTTCGAAATCAATAAGGGCTCCAATAAGGATAGTACGATTGACGTGAATGCCGTGGTTCAATCCGAAGATCGTCGAGTGCCCTTTGCTAATATGATTTATATTGCTGATGGACCCAGTGACGTCCCGGCCTTTTCATTACTACGTAAAAATGGTGGTAAAGCCTTTGCGGTTTATGTGGAGGAAAATCAGGCCGAATTCGCACAGAACGATGCGCTCTTACAATCGGGTCGCGTTCATGGGTATGGTCCATGCGATTATTCTCCGAATGGTTTTACCCCGAAGTGGATTCGTCATGCTCTGACCTCATCGGTGGAACGTTTAGCACAAGAACGCACTCGCGTTTTAGCTGCACGAGTAACGAGACCTCCTCGTCACCTCTCCACCGATCCCGTTTTGCCACGTCAGGACACGACTGCCCAAGGTAATCTTTTTGAATAAACTATTTTATGCCAGCACCCGCTCGTAAGCGTTCAGCTACTTTAGCCAAGCCCGCCAGTGAAAGTCATCCGGTTCTGGCCATTGTTTTGGGATTAATCGGAACCTTTATTTTGGTGGCGATGGTCTTTCACAGTAAAAGTGATCAAACTTTATTTCCGCAGTGGATAGAAACTAAGTTTCAATTGCAGGCTTCCTCGGATGTAGCGACCGAACATAATCCGTGTGGGCTTTTCGGTGCAACCGTCGCAGTTATCTTATTTAGTTTATTTGGTTATACGGCCTTTTTAATCCCCGCCTTTTTATTTGCAGCAGCGTGGTTTTCGTTGAATCACCGCGCCCACACTTTGTGGCCAACCAAAACTTCGTTAATGTTGGCTTGTATTATCTTGGGTGCGCCGGTGATCACAATGAGTTTGGGTGGACCCACCTCAGGTGCCTTCGATTCGAGTGGAGCGGGTGGCGTCACGGGTGAATTTTTATACACCCAACTATGCCAACCTGTCTTAGGAGATTATGGTGCATGGATTCTTATTTTCCCGTACGGTTTTTGTTTATTAGGCGTGTTAGCGGATGATCCTAAGGCAACTTTATCAGCTTGGATAACTGAGTTAAGAGATATGTTTGGTGCTTGGAATGCGGAACGTAAAGAAGCAGCGAAACGCGAAGCTTTGGAGCGTAAACAAAGAGCTGAACGCGTTGCGGAACTACGTCGTAAACAAATGGAAATTAAGAATGTCGAGATTGCGGCTCCAGTCGTCGTCGTGCCTGAGCCCAAAAAAGTTGAGAAGCCAGAAGAAACTCCAGCGGTTGCCTTGGTCACCACTGAAGATGTTAAAATTACTCCAGGATTAAGTAACGCAGCAGTCGAAACACCCGCACCTGCTCCTAAGATTCAAACTCCGATCTTAACCGCTTTGGGTACTCAAAAAATTGCGGTTACCCGAACAGACAAAATCGAAAAAGCGAATGCCTCGGCTCAGCCCAAGAAAAAGGGTGATTACACTTTCCCGACAATCAGCCTGCTTAATGAGCCAGTCGTTGATAAAGAAATTCCAGTAGAGGATTTCAAAAAGCGCGCGAGTGATTTGATTGAGACACTCACACAATTTAAGGTTTCGGTAGTACCCGTAGATCCAGAGGCGGGCATCGATGTTGGTATTCAACAAGGTCCGTCGATTACACGATACGAAATTAAACCTGCTCCCGGTGTACGCGTAGAAAAGATTTCCAACCTCTCGAATAATATCGCGATGAATTTGTCGGCGGAGTCTGTTCGAATTTTAGCGCCTGTTCCTGGTCGAGGCACGGTGGGAATCGAAATCCCTAATCAACATCGCAAAGATGTTTTACTTCGCGAAATTATCCAGTCGAAGGCTTGGACTGAGTCGACGATGGAAATCCCAGTGGTTTTAGGTGTAGACAGCGTGACCAATAAACCAGTGATCCAAGACTTAGCTAAAATGCCACACTGCTTAATCGCAGGTGCCACGGGTCAGGGTAAGTCGGTTTGTATTAATTCATTTATCATCTCCATGTTGTACCGTTGTACGCCAGAGGATTTGAGATTCATCATGGTCGACCCCAAAGTGGTTGAGTTACAGGTTTATTCTAAGCTGCCCCACCTTTTAATTCCGGTGGAGACTGATCCACGTCGAGTACCGGCCGCGCTGAAGTGGTTGATTGCTGAAATGCAACGTCGTTATAAAATCTTCGCGAAGTGCGGGGTTAAAAATATCACGGGCTTTAACGCTAAAATCAAAAAAGAGGCCGGTCTTCCTAAACAAGAAGAGTTGCCACTGAGTGCTGAAGAACAAGCCGCAGCGCGCGAAGCTGCTGAATCTGTAATCGACGACGGCATTTCTATACCGACCGTGAAACTGCCTTATATCGTTTGTATTATTGATGAGATGGCAGACTTAATGATGGCGGCGGCGAAAGAAGTTGAGACTTCGATTGCGCGCTTAGCCCAGCTCGCACGTGCTGCAGGTATTCACTTGGTGCT
>JBAXUJ010000115.1:0-4161 GCA_037129735.1 Opitutia bacterium
TTAGGCGCCACGGATCTAGGTTGCACGGGCAGCAAGTTCTACGAGACGCCCAACATCGATCAGCTCGCCAAAGACGGCGTGCAGTTCACTCAGGCCTATTCTTCCTGTACCGTCTGCTCTCCCAGTCGTGCAGCTTTGCTCACCGGAAAATACCCTGCCCGACTCCACCTCACGGATTGGATTCCTGGCTACCCAGCACCCGATAACGCCAAAGTTAAAACGCCTGATTGGCAGAAATTTATTTCGTTAGATGCGACCACACTCCCTCAACAATTTAAATCCGCTGGCTACTCCACCGCCATCATCGGTAAATGGCATCTATCGCCTGATGCTAAAGAATCCGACAACTACAGCCCACAGAAATATGGCTTCGATATTAATATCGGCGGAAACCATCTCGGACAGCCAGGAAGTTATTTCTCACCCTATAAAATTCCCAATTTGAAAGACGGACCAACAAACGAGTTTTTAACCGACCGTGAAGGTGACGAGGCGGTCAAATTTATCGAGCAAAACCAAACTAAACCTTTCTTCCTTTATCTTGCGCATTACGCCGTTCACCAACCGATTGCAGGTAAAGCCGATGTAATTAAAAGATTCGAACAAAAAGATAAACAGAATCTCAAACAAACTAACGCCACCTACGCCGCCCTAATTTCTAGCGTAGACGACTCAGTCGGGAAAGTTGGCGAAACGATTAAACGACTAAAGTTATAGGATAAAACCATCATCGTATTCACTAGCGATAAAGGGGGACTTCTCAAAGTAACCGACAACTCACCTTATCGCGACGGCAAAGGCTCAGCCTACGAAGGTGGCGTGCGAGTTCCTTTCATCATCTATTGGCCTAAAGCGAACTCCAATCAATCAACTCAATCAACACCCATTCAGTCCATTGATATCTACCCTTCACTGATTGAGATGACAGGCATCGCTTCACAATCATCCACCATCGATGGCGTTAGCGTAGCTCCACTTTTAAAATCTTCCAAAGCATTACCAACGCGTGATCTTTTCTGGCACTACCCTCACTACCATCGTGTCGGAGGAGCTAGACCCTACAGCGCCATCCTCAGTGGCGATTATCGCCTCATCCATTTCTACGAAGATAATCGTGATGAACTTTATAATTTAGCCAAAGATCCAAGCGAGTCAAAGGACCTTTCGAATTCCGAAATCGAAATAAAAAATACTTTAAAGAAAAAGTTAGACGCGTGGCTTCAATCCACCTCCGCACAACTCCCCATAAACTAATTGGTAGGCGCATCCCCCTTGCCCCTGTTTCACCTAATTTCCCCCCTCAATTTGACTTCCCCTATCCTCGTATCACCCTGTCACCTTGTCCCCTAAAATTTAACCAATCAATATATCTATGTCCGACATCAGCAAATGCCCAGTGATGGGTCACCTCGCCCCTCCCAACCGTCATACCGTCGCCTCAAGCATGACCACGCGCGATTGGTGGCCTAATCAACTCAACCTAAATATTCTCCGTCAGAATTCGGAGAAGAGCAATCCACTCGGTGCCCATTTTGATTACGCTGCAGAATTCAAAAAGCTCGACCTCGAAGCGCTCCGCAAAGATCTCGCTCACTTGATGACCGACTCGCAAGAATGGTGGCCCGCGGATTACGGTCACTACGGTCCTTTCTTCATCCGCATGGCGTGGCACAGCGCCGGCACTTACCGCGTGACCGATGGTCGCGGTGGCGCAGGCTACGGCACTCTCCGCTTCGCTCCTCTCAATAGCTGGCCAGATAACGCTAACCTCGACAAAGCCCGCCGCCTCCTCTGGCCCATCAAGAAAAAATACGGTAACCAAATTTCCTGGGCCGATCTCATGGTCCTCACCGGCAACGTCGCCCTCGAAACGATGGGCTTCAAAACTTTTGGCTTCGCTGGCGGACGTCCCGACGTCTGGGAACCTCAAGAAGATATTTATTGGGGATCCGAAACTGAATGGCTCGGCGATAAGCGTTACACGGGCGATCGCGAATTAGAAAATCCCCTCGGTGCCGTTCAAATGGGACTCATCTACGTTAACCCCGAAGGCCCCAACGGAAAACCTGATCCCCTCGCCTCCGCTCGCGACATCCGCGAAACGTTCGCACGCATGGCTATGAACGACGAAGAAACTGTCGCCCTCATCGCCGGTGGTCACACCTTTGGTAAAGCTCACGGCGCTGCGAGCGCTTCACATGTCGGACCCGAACCCGAAGCGGCACCGCTCGAACAAATGGGCCTCGGTTGGAAAAATTCCTTCGGTAAAGGCAACGGTGTCGACACCATCACGAGCGGACTCGAAGGCGCTTGGAGCAGCACACCGACTCGCTGGTCTCACGAATATATTAAAAATCTTTATCAGTACGAATGGGAACTAACGAAGAGCCCAGCAGGTGCACATCAGTGGACACCTAAAAACGGTGCCGCGAAAGGAACGGTGCCCGACGCTCATGATTCTTCCAAACGTCACGCACCGATGATGTTCACAACCGACATCGCAATGCGTGAAGATCCCGCCTACGCCAAAATCACCAAACGCTGGCTCGATCACCCCGAAGAATTCGCCGACGCCTTCGCTCGCGCTTGGTATAAATTAACCCACCGCGATATGGGCCCTTACTCGCGCTGCCTCGGACCTCTCGTAGCACCAGCTCAGCCATGGCAAGATCCAGTCCCAGCGGTTAACCATCCTCTTATCGATGCGAATGACATCGCAGTACTGAAGAAAACTCTTCTTTCGTCAGGTCTCACCACCGCACAATTAGTCTCAACCGCTTGGGCCTCCGCTTCAACTTATCGCGGTAGCGATAAACGTGGCGGCGCTAACGGTTCTCGTATTCGTCTGGCTCCTCAAAAAAATTGGGAAGTGAATCAGCCAGCCGAACTTCAAAAAGTTCTAACGGTTCTCGAAAAAATTCAGAACAGCTTCAACAGTTCACAATCCAATGGTAAAAAAGTTTCTCTCGCCGATCTGATTGTTCTCGGTGGTTGTGCTGCCGTTGAAGATGCCGCACACAAAGCCGGCGTAAAGGTGTCCGTGCCATTCACTGCAGGTCGTACCGACGCTACTGATGCAATGACCGACGTCGCTGCCGCGGCAGTTCTCGAACCTAAACACGATGGCTTCCGTAACTACCTCGGCCATAAACTCGATCGCCCCGCCGCCGAAAACCTCGTCGACCGCGCTCAGTTACTCACCCTGACTCCACCCGAGATGACCGTTCTCGTTGGCGGCATGCGTGTACTCAATACAACGGTGCTCTTCCCAGGGCTCGGCGTGCTCACCAAACAGCCTGGCGTGCTCACCAATGACTTCTTCGTCAACCTGCTCGATATCTCCATCGTCTGGGAGAAAGCAAAAGTCTGCGAATATTTCTTTGAAGGTCGCGACCGTAAATCGGGCCAAGTCATCTGGAACGCCACCGCTGTCGATCTCGTATTCGGTTCCAACTCTCAACTTCGTGCCCTCACTGAAGTGTATGCAAGTGACGATGGAAAATCGAAATTCGTTCACGACTTCGTTGCTGCCTGGAATAAGGTCATGAACCTCGACCGTTTTGATATTCCGCGTCAGTGAACTCGCCTGATTTCGATCTCGCCCGCAATGGACGAACCGAAGAACTAGCCTCAAAGCTAGCTCTCGGTCTTTCCATCGAGTCCCGTGACCCAAAAGGTAATTCATTGCTGATGCTGGCAGCCTACCACGGACACACGGAAACGGTGTGCATGCTGCTCAAGGCCGGTGCTCAGCCCGATTCTCGAAATCATAAAGGTCAAACCCCTCTCGGCGGCGTCGCCTTCAAAGGCTATATCGAAATCGCAAAACTGCTTCTCGACGCTGGTGCTGATCCTCTCGCCGATCAAGGCGGTTCAAAACCCGCCGACTTCGCGAATACCTTCGGCCGCACTGAAATTATTGCATTACTTAATGAGCGTGTAGCCAATGCTGGTCGACCCACAAGATGGTACAGCCGCCTCATCGCCCTCTTCCGCCGCTAAAATTATCCCCATGTCCCCGTGTCACCTTGCCCACATGTCCCCTAAATTAGACGATATCGAAAAATTAAGCCGCGGAGAATCGACGCGTGGTAAAATAGGCAATCGTGGTGTCGGACATCGATTGACCCAAAAAGAACGTATTCTTTTCGAAGCCGCCAA
>JBAXUJ010000116.1:0-4149 GCA_037129735.1 Opitutia bacterium
ACAGCGGCGAGCATGCTGATTAAGCCTAAAACTAAAAGTGTTTCTAGGAGAGTGAAACCGCCCCGTAAATGAGTGAATCTCTTGCTCACCAATTTCCAATATCGTCGGGAGTATCTACGGCTTTATCACGTCCCATGGAAAATAAATCATACGACTCTGTGTTATGCGTTCCGGGATAGCGGTATTGATAGGCTTGGCCCCAAGGATCGACAGGCAGGTTTCCGCTTTTAGCTTCCATGTAAGGGCCGCGCCAGCGATCGGCTTTGCCTTCGGGTGCGGTGATCAGTGCTTTGATGCCTTCGTCGGTTGAAGGGTAGTCACCTAAGTCGATGCGATAACGCACTAAGGATGTCTTAAGTGATTCGTTAACGAAAAGTTTAGCGACGCCGTCTTGGCTCTGTCCGAGAATTTTATCGGTATTAGTAACGGCTAATCCCACAAGCATGCCGACGATGGCCACGGCAATGAGAATTTCGAGTAACGTAAAACCGCGACGGGCACGTTGAATTAGAGCGAGATGATTTTTATTAGTATCCATAAATTAGTTGGTTTTGTTTTTACCTTTATTTTTTTGGTTTGAGTTAGCGGTAGTGTTTTCCGTGGAAGTCGCCGTGTCGGCTGCCTTGTTATTTCCCTTATTTTTATTATTATTATCGCTACCGTTGTTTTGATTTTGGCGATCTTGCCAGCGTTGACGCATCGAATCTTTAAAACTTTGGGCCTGTTCGGCTGTGGGTGCTTGTCCAGCTGTCCCGCTACCTACGACGGCCGTTGCTGCTACTGGAGCTGCACCATTATTATTAGCCTGTGGCGTTGCGGGTGTTGCTGGTAATTCCATTTTCACGATGACAGATTCATGAAGCGAGAGATTCATAGATTGTCCGTTTGACTCCAAAGTGACCGCATTTTTTTCGGGATCAAAATTTTTGACTGATACCGCAAAGGGGGTGGTAGAGGTTTCACCTTGGGCGACCCACACCGATGATTTGGAAGACGGATTATAAATACTGAAGTAAGTTATACCATTATCGACGTAGTAACCGCGAAATTCTAAGGACCCCGTGCGCTGACCGCCGGCTCCGGCTTTACCTTCACCAAAGGGTGATCGGGTGACAAGGCCTTGAAGGTCGACATCAGCCCGGGCGGCGGGGGGGCGGAGCGCGACACCAGTGAAGATCAAAAAGGCTAGGGTAGAGGGGTAAAACATGAAATGTTTCTGCTTATAGAACACCCGATACACCATTAGGTTTCGCGTTAACTTGTCCACCCTTTCGTAGGGGTTCTTTTTACCCCCAATAAGCATTAATTTGGGGAATTTTAAGACTTTCGTGGGCTGATCATAAACTAGTTTGGACATCTATAACTTGGTGCCGCCTGTTTGCTCTTTAGCGGATTCTGGCAACCCAAAGTTAATCCGAAGATGGATGGAGGGTTATAAATTTATTATATAATTATAGTATAATTTACCTTGAAAAATCATGGTGCTTTTATAGAAATCAAACTGTATGAAATATCTCTACACCCTCCTCCTCGCTGCAGCTGTAACTCCTGCTTTTGCACAAACCGCACCAGCTGCTAAATCCAGCCTTAATTACAACCGCATCGCGGTTGGTTATTCTTCTGATGACTTGCTCAAAGGTTACAACGTTACTGCCTCAGCTTTATTGGCGAACAGTATCATCGTATCTGGTATCTATGATGATGTTGACACAAAGGGAATTGCTTCGGGTCTTGGTGGTAAGCTTTCTGGATTTGGATTGGCTTATAAATTTAATGTCGGTCCAGGTGATTTAGCGATTGGATATACATATAAAACTGGAACGGTTTATGGAGAGTTTGATAATTACTTGGCTATTGGTCTTATGTCTGCTGAGCAAAAAGGATTTAAAATAAACTACCGCCAAGCAATCAATAGCCAGCTCGAGTTTTCAGTCGGCTATGCGCGTATTCAGACTAAGGCCGCTGCTTTTGCTATTTCAGGATCCGTGGGTTATGCAGGTATAGATTCAACAGATAATTCATTTAGTCTTGGATTAAGATACAATGTAACAAAAAATATTGATATCTCGGCTGACTATGCGTTCCAGAATGATAACTCCGGTGGAAATAAGCTCGGTGTTTCTGTAGGTTATAACTTCTAAGTTTAATCTGGTTTCCTTCTAGCACTTGGCCCGACTGAAAAGTCGGGCCATTTCATTTATACTACTTCTCCAATAAACAATAGTTACAGGTAAGTGTTGAAAAGAAGGTATGTTGTAGGTAAGATTTTATTATGAAATTATTTAAGTTCGTTTTAACCTTCGTTATCTTAATGGGTAGTTTAATTAATGTTCAGTCATTGTATGCCGATGAGGCCAAAAATATAACAAACACAGAGCGCTCAGCGGTTTTAGTAGTTAGAGGTTTTTCTGGTGAGTCTGCTTATTTTGGCGGACTGATTGGCCCCAAACTTTCGGCTAAATCATCCTCCACGGGAATTTCTGTTTCACCGGTTGAGGCGAAACTGGGCACACAAAAAGAAATGATTAACGAAGCGCGTGGTCGCGGAGCTAATTTTCTGATCGATGTAGACGTCGCCCAGTTCAGTTCAGTGAGTGTGGATATTTTAGGGCAAAAACAACGCCGAATGGCGGCCACGCTTTCTTGGCGCATCATTGATATCACTGGTGCGAACGTAGCAGTCGCTTCGGGCGAAGCAAAAGATTTTAATCTCAGTGAACAAATTCTGCCCGACTCCGAACAGTCTTCCAATTTGGCCGACAGCATTGTGTCTAAGGCTGGATTGGAGATTGCCGACGCACTCAAGGACTCAGCCACAAAAATCTCTAAAGAAATTTCGGTGCCTATTATTATTACTGCTGATGAGTTAAGTTTTCCCAGCGTAGTCGTAAATAAAGACCATGTACTCGAACTTTCTAAGGAAAACCTACAAGTTAAGTTAAGTGGATTTTCTATACTCGTTGACGGCATAGTAGTAGGCACGACCGATGAGAGCGCAGTGGTTAATCTTCCGGTCGGACTGCACGATATTTCTTTGGAGCGTGCCGGATTTGTTGAATGGAAACAACGGGTAAAGGTTTCGCCAGGTTTATCCTTACGCCCGGTGATTAAGCCTACAGATCAAAGTGTCGCAGCTTGGCGCGAGCAGGTGAAATTTATTCAAGATTTAACTGCTGGGGCTAAGCTTACTGACGCACAAATTGAACTCATTAATAGTAAGGCTAAAGAATTAAGTAATAGCGGCTATAAGGTGGATATTAAAGTAGACGCGAAGGCGCTGCCTGAAACGGTTATTTATCCTACCCACCGATAATTTTACGTGTCGCCCAAAAACTTACTACAGTGTTCAAGCCGACTGGGCTCGTTACTTTTGGTAGCGGCATTAACGGGCTGTGTTTCGAACTACACGGAGTCAGCGAAGAATTTTCAGGCGCTCTATTCTACTGGCGATTACGCTAATTCCTTAATCGAAGCACAATCATTGGTGGCCCAGGCTAAGCCTGAAGATGAAGTCGTTTTGAAATTACAATTGGCTAATGTGCAGCGCGAGGCTGGTAGGATTAAAGAGAGCGTTGATACATTCGAGGCGGTCGAAAATCTATTTCAGGGTTACGATGCCATTGCGGAGGTTTCTTTGAGTGCTGAAGGCATCTCAGCCTTTTCAAATCCCTATGCCTTGCCTTACCGTGGTCGATCCTACGACCGTATTATGACTGCCACTTATCGGGCTTTGAATTATTTAGAGTTAGGCGATCAGGCAAAAGCACGAGTCGCACTTAATCGGGCTTTATTCAGGCAGGAGGATGCTAAGCGAATGGTATCAGAAAAAGAACGCATCGCACGTGAGGAGATGGGAAATGTTGATGCGACTGATTCAGCTTCAGGTCGCTTAGTGCGAAGTTATGAGGTTAGTAATGCAATGTCGGAGGGCTCGGCTGATTTTGTCGGTCTGCCTGTTTATCAAGATTACATGAACCCTCTCTCGGTTTGGTTACACGGGGTTTTCTTTTTACACACTGCACAAGGAATTGAAGATGTTGAAAAAGCGCGGAAGTCTCTCGAGCGTGCTCAGGCACTCGCTCCACAAAATCTATCAATCAAAGAAGATGCGGTTTGGGCGGCCACCTCGGGCAGTCGACCCGCAGTCGA
>JBAXUJ010000117.1:0-4040 GCA_037129735.1 Opitutia bacterium
AAACATAACTGGCCGCACAGCAGTAAGGCTTCGTCGCGAGAAAACCTCCGTCCGCGTGCTGACTCATGCCAATGACATTCGGAAGTTCGACCCATTGAAACGCATCGATATAAACTCCTAAATACCATTTCTCTACTTCGGCGGGATTAATTCCCGCAGTTAAACAAAATGAGCCAATCACCATCAATCGCTGAATGTGATGAGCGTAGGCTGTATCAAGCGACTGGCCAATTGAATGCTTCATACAATTCATCTTTACTTTACCGGTCCAAAACCAAGAAGGCAGAGATAACGAATGTTCGAGACTATTCGATTTTTCGTAATCGGGCATCTTCGCCCAATAGACTCCGCGAATATATTCACGCCAACCGATGATCTGACGGACAAATCCTTCCGTTGCCGCGAGCGGATACACCGATGGATTTTTTAGATGCGCTTTAACTGCCGCCTGAGCTACTTCAATCGGCGATAAAAGTTTAACATTAAGTGCGAACGACAGACGTGAGTGAAACAGCCGATCTGAATCCGTATGCATCGCATCTTCGTAGTCACCAAAGTTAGGTAGTCCTCTTTCTATGAAGGCTTTTAATTGAGCGAGGGCTTCGGCGCGATCTTGCGGCCACGGAAAATTATCGGCGGAAGGATTACCAAAAGTCTTCGCCCCGCTCTTTTGAATCTCCGCCCAAATAGCTGAGTGGTCGTGTGATAAATCCCATGATTTTACAAGGTTGGGCTTACCCTTCCATGGCTTACGATTTTCGTGGTCAAAATTCCACTGACCACCCAAAGGCTCACCATCATCCATGAGCATATCAGTGCGTTGACGCATACGACGGTAGTACGACTCCATCACCCAACGCTTAGCGTCTTTCTGAAAGTGTTTAGCTACACCGTCACGCGCATCGATAAAATGCTCCGAACTCACACAGGCCGATTCTATACCCATATCTTTAACGAAGGACTTAAGTTCTAAATCTAAACGATATTCATCGGGCTCTTGATATTCAAAGCGCGTGGCCCCGACTTCCTTAATAACTTTCTTAAGATTGGATGAGAAATTCTGCGTGTTATCTTTATCTCCAATATGAAAATAGCTTACCTTATGTCCTGCCTTTTTTAACTGCTCGGCCAAGCGTCGCATGCCTGCAAAAATAGCGATAACCTTTTGGGCGTGGTGCAGTACGTAATCCGTTTCCGAACGCACCTCCATCAAGACATAGACTACATCGGGGCTTACTTTCTTAAACCAAGAGTGATTTAAATTCAGTTGGTCGCCTAAAATCAGTCGGACGGAAGTAGCCACGCCGTTATTAGACGTAGTTTAATTCCAAAAGCAAATCAGCGAATCGCTGTTTACTTAGGGCCACCGGTGCGACGGGTGCCTGGGCGTCCGAAAGGACGATACTTTCCTTGAGCGGCACGGAAACCACCATGACGGCCACCTTGAGGACGGCCCGAGCGCTCGCTATTGTGAGCACCCGCACGAGGATCGCGTTCACGCACAAAGTCATCGGACTGACGCGCCGGAGCTTGTTGCGAGTAATCGAAGTCTTTTAATTTACCGCAGTGTAAATGTTTACCGATGATTTTCTCGAGACGACGGAGGTCGCCTTGATTTTCACGAGTAATAAAAGTAATCGCAGTACCCTTCGCTTGAGCGCGACCGGTTCGACCGATACGGTGAACGTAG
This sequence comes from Opitutia bacterium, assembly GCA_037129735.1. Lineage (GTDB taxonomy): Bacteria > Verrucomicrobiota > Verrucomicrobiia > Opitutales > UBA953 > UBA953. Next base: position 1,691 of record JBAXUJ010000117.1, read on the forward strand.
TCTTCGAGTTGGTCAGGGAAGTCGAAATTAACGACGTGCGTGATACCGTCTACATCGATACCGCGTGAAGCGATATCGGTCGCGACGAGAACGCGGATTTCACCATTCTTGAAAGCTTGGAGCGCACGTTGACGTTGAGCTTGGGAACGATTCGCGTGAATCGCAGCACAATGAATTTTTTCTGCTTCGAGTTTACGACAGACGCGATCGGCGCCGTGTTTAGTACGAGCGAAGACGAGCACCATCTTAAAGTTTTCTTCGTCTTTAAGAAGCTGATTTAACATCACCTGCTTGAGGGATGAGGGGCATTCGTAAAGTAATTGGGTGACCGTTTCTGCAGGGTTGGAACGACGTCCGACCTCGATGAGTTTAGGGGACTTCTGGAATTGTTTGGTTAAAGTTTCGATTTCGCGCGAGAGAGTCGCCGAGAACATTAAAGTCTGACGCTCTTTTGGAAGTGCGCGAACGATGGTGTTAATGGCGGGTAAGAAACCCATGTCCAACATGCGGTCAGCTTCGTCGAGAACCAGACATTCTACGCCAGAGAAATCACCGTGGCCTTGGCTACCGAGATCGAGCAGACGACCAGGGGTCGCGATTAAGAAGTCACAACCTTTACGCAGTGCAGCAATTTGAGGACGTTCGCTCACGCCACCGTAACAAGTAGCTACGGTTGCACCGGAGTAACGCGAATACGCGGCAACGTTTTCGGCAATCTGCACAACGAGCTCACGGGTAGGCGCGAGAATTAAGCAACGGACCTTCGCTTTGTGTGTGCTAGATTTTGAAGTAACGAGACGAGTTAAAATAGGAAGAGTAAAGGCGGCTGTTTTGCCAGTACCCGTTTGGGCGATGCCGATCACATCCGTACCCTCTAAGATAACAGGGATGGTGGCCTTCTGAATCGGCGTAGGGTCGGTGTAACCTTGGTCGGCTACTGCTTTAAGAATAGAGGCTTCGAGCCCTAGTGATGCGAATGGCATTGAGGCAAAGTGAGTATGAGATTTAGAAAGTGCGAGATAATACGCTAAATCTTATCTTATAGGGAAATCAGGCTTTAGCGAATGGGTATGCCTTGATTATGTAATCTTGCGAAATCAGCGTTTTATACTAGAAATTCAGCATTCCACTACCCCTATGAGTATTTTTACCAAGAAGAGTGTTACAGAATTACATCGCGAAGCCGCACTCACCGGAAACGAAACACTCAAGCGATCACTGAGCGCCTACAATCTAGTGATGATCGGAATCGGTGGAATTATCGGTGCAGGTATTTTCGTACTAACTGGTCACGCTGCGGCCGATCACGCGGGACCCGCGGTCGTCATCTCATTTATTCTCAGTGCAATCACTTGTGGCCTAGCAGGTTTGTGTTATTCGGAAATGGCAGCGGCCGTTCCGGTGTCAGGCAGTGCTTACACTTATTCTTACGCTACACTCGGAGAATTGATGGCGTGGATTATCGGCTGGGATTTAGTTTTAGAATATGGCGTCGGTGCTGTCACAGTTGCAGTAGGCTGGGCTGGATACCTCAAAGGATTTCTTGAAGGTTTCGGTATAGCGATTCCTGCAGCTTGGGCTTCAGCCCCTGTTAATTGGGTCTTAGATGCCACCACGGGCGCTTATCATTTTGTCGGCACGGGCGCGGTGATTAATTTACCAGCGATGATTGTCGTAGCTGCAGTCACGGCGATTCTCACCATTGGCATTGAAGAATCAGCGCGAGTGAACGCAGCTTTCGTTGTGCTCAAGGTTACGATTGTCGTCATGTTTATTGCGGTTGGATTAGGACACGTAGCACATTCCAATTGGGTGACCGTGAACAATCCTGCAGGTCTCTTTATTCCGCCGCAAATGGGTGTTGGGCAATTTGGATGGGACGGAATTGTGCGCGCTTCAGGCGTCGTCTTCTTCGCTTACATTGGATTCGATGCGGTTTCGACCGCCGCTCAAGAATCTAAAAATCCACAACGCGACATGCCGATTGGAATCCTCGGATCACTCGTTATCTGCACCGTACTTTACATTCTAGTCGCTTACGTACTCACGGGCGTTGTGCCCTACGATCAACTCAACGTGGCTCAGCCGATTGCGAAAGGCATTGATGCGATGGGCTTACCTTGGCTCGCTCCTTTTATTAAATTCGGTGCGATTTTAGGCCTTAGTTCGGTGATTCTCGTGCTCATGTTGGGACAGACCCGGGTATTCTTCGCGATGTCGAAAGACGGTTTACTGCCCGTGAACTTTGGTAAAATCCATCCACGATTCCAAACCCCTGCCCGCATTACACTCGTGACCGGCATGATTGTGATGGTCGCTGCGGGATTGGCACCGATTGGACTCGTGGGCG
>JBAXUJ010000118.1:0-4017 GCA_037129735.1 Opitutia bacterium
TCTTTAGTCATCACCGGCAGACCTTCTCGTCTTAAAATTAAAGCATAATTTTCGGCGTCGTGTTCGATGTCACCCGCACCCACAAATGCGACAACCGTCTTTTTGCCTTGGGTTAATGGAGAAAGAATTTTAGGTAGTTCAATTCTATCTTCAATCAGACGAAGAGCGGATCCAGCCACGACGGCGTCGGATCTTCCACCCTCCATAGCAGCTTCACCCGCGGAATACACCGGTAAAACGAAAGCCGCATCCGCAATATGCAAAGCTTGTCTAAACTCGCTCGCGTACTGACGTGTGCGGGTGTGGCGATGTGGTTGAAAAATTACGATTAACTGCCCTTGGTGCGTTTCTTTAATCCACTTTAATAACGCCGCGATTTCTGTGGGGTGGTGAGCGTAGTCGGCTAAGACCAATAAGTCTTCACGTTCAAAAAGAATATCTTGGCGACGGCGAATACCGCGCCAACGCGTTAAAGGCTCACTCGCGATTGCACCGGTAATTAAATGCGTCACCGCTAAAGCCATCGATGCATTAGCGCGATTAAACGCACCCGTGACTGGTACACTCACTTCGGCTTTTTTAAATTCTCCACCGAGTACCAAACGCGATTGGCTCGAATTAGCACCTACGCATTCAGCGGTAAAGTCACCCGTCTCACCTACGCGGATTACACGAGCTTTCAATCCACGCGTTAAACGTTCGAGTCGCTCATTATTGGTCGGAATAACCACGGCGGTCGTAGTACGTTCAAATAGAGCACGAAAAACTCCTTCAAGAGCGGCTTCGTCCTTATAATAATCGGGGTGATCCCAATCTAAATTAACAGCGACAGTGATGTCGGGTGAAAAATGACTGATGGTGCCATCGCTTTCATCCACTTCCGCAACAACCCAGGGAGATTTTTGCGAAGCATGTGCGGGGGCAAAATTCGGGTCACGAAAAAGTCCGCCCAAGACATATCCGAAATCAACGCCCGCGGTGGCGAGGGCTGAAATAATCAAACCACACGTGGTTGTTTTTCCATGACTGCCACAAAGGGCGACAAATTTTTTGTCCGTAACACTCTCCGCAAGCAATTCACCTCTGCGGAGTACACGGGTTTGGTGTTTATCTGCGAGGGTGAGTGCGTCGTGACCAGGTTTTACGGCACTGGAACGACCAATCAATTGCGGTTTACGTCCAGCAGCCCAAGGATCGCGCAACAAAGGAACATCGGCATTGGCCAAATGATTCTCCATCGGACTACCGGTCGAATCATCCCAGCCATACACTTCGTTGCCTGACTCCTTTAAATAAATGGCGAGAGGTCCTACGCCCATTCCGCAAGCACCCAACATCCAAATGGATTTTTTCATTTCTGTACCCCTCCCTCTTTCGCCCAATCAAGAACCTCTTTCAAAATTTTCTCCCAGTGATTATTAGCATCGGCCCGCGCCAAAGCTTCTTTCATGGCCTGAAGCTGACTGGACTCATTCAGTAAACCAAAAACAACGTCATTAAGTTTTTCGATATTCTTTTCTGGAATCATCAGCGCGATGCCGGCCTCAACTGCATAGAGTGCATTCGCTGTTTGGTGATCATCGGCAGCGTAAGCATAGGGAACTAACACGGCTGGCGTGCGACAGGTGGCAAGTTCGGCTAAAGTGCCAGCACCTGAGCGTGTGATGGCGATATCCGATGCCGAATACGCCGAAGCCATTTGATTACAAAATGGTAAATAACGAACGATTGAGGACGGATTATTGACTTCACCTTCACGACCACCAGCACCTGTCAGACACAAAACGTGAATATTGTTTTGTTTAAATAGTTCGTGGTTATTTTCAACCCAGCGTGTGAGCACTTGCGCACCCTGACTGCCACCCGTCACTAAAATCAGTCGACCCGTACTTGGAAAATTTAAATTGTGTCGGGCAAGATCACGAGCAGTCGATGTGATTTCTTTGCGAACAGGAAAACCCGAATCGTGCTGACGTTCCGCTGAAATATTTTTAATACGAACACCGTGAGGTAGGTGAACGGATTGGGCAAAACGCGCAATGAGTCGTACCGCTTTGCCTGGGCGACGATTTGCCTCATGCACCAGAACAGGAATACCGCACAGTTTACAAGCGATGGCTGGTCCCAAGCTCATAAATCCACCGAAACAAATTAATACCGAAGGACGAAATTGACGGACTAACTTCAGCGAAGACAAAACGGCACCGAGAAGTGAGGGAAAAAATAAAATTTTATTAATCAGGCCTGGACCAAAACCACGACCGCGTCCGGCGACGAAATTGAGGCCGCGGTATTTCGCCGTCATTTGCTGATCTACGATTTTGCTACTAACAATCAGTAAAGTTTCGTGATTTTGACTCTGTAAACTCTCGGCCAAGGCGATACCCGGTGCGAGGTGTCCGCCCGTACCACCACATGCCAAAAGAATTTTGCTCATCCCCTAATCTCCTTCGCCAAAAACGGCGACTTACTCGCATCGCGGATGCAGTTAAGAATTAGTCCCACCATGCTGGACATAATCACAAGATTAGTTCCACCATAGCTTAAGAACGGTAAAGAGATTCCCTTGGTCGGTAATAAACCCGTGACGACGCCCATATTGACCAAGGCTTGAAGCACCAAGAAAAGCGTCGCTCCCAAACAAATATTTAATCGATACAAGTCAGTGCTGAAACGCATCGCACGATAGGCGAGCCAGAAAATTCCAAAGTAAGCACAGGCGACCAGTGCAGTACCGATAAATCCGTGTTCTTCACCGATGTTTGCTAAAACGAAGTCCGTATGCGCTTCGGGTAAATAAGAACGTACCTGTAATCCATTCGCGGCACCTTTGCCTGTGATTCCGCCCACACCAAAGGCGACCATGCCTTCGAACAACTGATATGCTTCATCGGCACGACGGCCCCAGGGATCCATGAAGGATGTGATACGTCGCATACGACTGCCCCAATTCATGACCAGAATCACCAGACACGTAGCGCCAAAAATAAAAGTAGGGATCGTGTACTTCCATCTTACGCCCGAGATGAACATCATTAATCCACCGACAGCGAGACACAGAATGATGGTTCCTAAGTCAGGTCCCAATGCGATAAACGCACAGACCGTTAGAATGATACCCACCGGTTTGAGAAAACCTTCACGAACATCAATCCACCCTTTCGGGGTAAAAAAAACTGCACCGCGATTTTTAAACTGATAGATGTCAAACTTTGCGGGTAGGGTGTGACGTTGCATTCTCGCTAATAAATCCGAGAGACAAATAATCATCGCGATTTTTCCGATGTCAGAGGGCTGTAATCTGAAAAATCCGAAATCAATCCATCGCCACGAGCCATTAACGGTCACGCCGATTCCAGGAACTCGGGCACATAACATTAAAAACAGTGCCCCGCCGAAAATAATCCAGCGATGTTCGCGCAAACGATCCAAGTTAACTCGATAAGCTAACCAAGCCGCGAAGAGTGCGAAGGGAATGTAAGCTAACTGACGGTCAAACGCAGCGGTGCGGTTTTTAGCTGAGAGTGAAATCCCTGCGCTGTATTGATTGACTAAACCAAAGACGATCAAAGCCAGCGTGATTATCGCAATCCCCACAGAGTAACTCCGGAGTGAACCGGGCGTCTCCTGTTTGGCTGCGATAATCATAGTGGATTAGGACCGAGAATTACTTACGGGAAGAATTCGGATTCGAAGACTTAACAGGCTTAGCGGCAGGAATTTTTAATTTCTGACCTGCTTTAAGCGCGGCGTTCAAAGGTAATCCGTTGGCCGCAGCTAAATCCTTAAGAGTAACTTTCTCGCGGGCAGCGACGAGTTGTAAGGTTTCGCCTTGGACAACGGTGTGAACGCCACCTGCACCCGCGGTGATGGGCTGAGGTGCGACAGCGGTGAGCGCTGGCGCAGAAGTCCGAGAACCTGCAGAGTAAGCAGCAAGATCAGGATCTTTTTCGAAGCCACTTGTACTGCGGCAACCGTTGACTCCGACGAGTACGGCGATGACGCAGAGGTGTAATA